>JAHDVN010000013.1 GCA_023384635.1 Thermoanaerobaculia bacterium | reverse complement strand
AGCCAGCGCGACCGCTGCCGCCGGGCCGCCGAGTTCCACGTCGATCCCGAGGAGGCGCTCGTCGTGGTCGACGGCCAGGTGATCGGAACCTCCGACGAGTGGGACGACATGGGTGGGGGCAAGCAGTGGCGCCTCGGGGCGCCGGGGACCTACCTCGTCGAGCTCCGCCTGGAGAAGCACGAGTCGGTCTGGGTGGCCCTGGAGGCCGATCCCGGGGCGAAGGAGGAGGTCTGCGAGGTGAAGGCGGATCTACCCGAGACCAAGAAGGCGAAGAAGGACGAGAAGGCGAAGAGAGAGAAGAAGGACGAAAAGGAAGAGGACGAAGAGGACGACGAGGAGAAGTAGCGCGGGCCGCCGTCCACTCTTCCGCTAGAAGATCCTCTTTCCGAGCAGGCTCGCCGCCAGCTCGACCATCACCCGCCCGGTGTGGTTCTCGCGGTCGAGGATCGGGTTGACCTCGACGAGGTCGAGGCTCGTCACCCGGCGCGCGTCGGCGAAGAGCTCCATCAGCAGGTGCGCCTCGCGGTAGGTGAAGCCACCCGGGACCGGCGTGCCGACCCCCGGAGCGACCTCCGGGTCGAGCACGTCGGCGTCGAGCGAGACATGGACCCGCGGCAGGTGGGAGAGCTTGCGCAGCGCCTCCTCCGCGATCCGCACGAGCCCGAAGCGATCGACCTCGGTCATCGTGTAGACCATCACGCCGGCCTGCCGCAGGAGCCCCTTCTCCTCCCGGTCCAGGCTGCGGGCCCCGATCACGACCACCTCCTCGGGGCGGATCTTCGGGCCCGCCCACCCGAGGTCGACGAGGCGGGCCTCGCCGAAGCCGCAGAGCGCGGCCAGCGGCATGCCGTGGATGTTGCCGGACGGGGAGGTATCGGGGACGTTGAAGTCGCCGTGGGCGTCTATCCAGAGCAGGCCGGTGCGCTCGCCGCGGCTGCAGCCGGTGACCGACCCCATGGCGATCGAGTGGTCGCCCCCGAGCACGACGGGGAAGACCTCGGGGGCGAGCTCGCCGAGGCGGCGGATCGTCTCCTCGCAGGCGTGGGCGATCGTCTCGAGGTAGACCATCCCCCCGTGCTCGCGATGGGAGTCGAGGTGGAGCGACTCGACCACCGGCACGTCGACGTCGCCGAGGTCGATCACCTCGTGTCCGATCGCCTCCATCGCCTCCTGGAGCCGGCTGTAGCGCAGGGCGCTGGGGCCCATGTCGACGCCCCGTCGCCCCTGTCCGAGGTCCATCGGGACGCCGAGGATCGCCACCGTCTTCGCCATGGCGGAGGATGCTATCAGCGAGGCGGAGGCGGCCCGGGTCCGGGCGCCGGCAGGGCGGTGCTAGGCTCCCGCCTCAGAGTGCGAATCGAGAGGCAAACCTCGCAGGCACCCGGTCGGGCGACATGAACCACCTCGTTCCGGAGCGCGACGACGGGGGCGCCAGCGAAGTCGTCTTCCTGCTGCTCGGCGAGCCGGCGTTGGAGAAGCTCGCCGGCCTCGAGCCCGACGCCGCGCCCGGGGAGTTCCGCCGGGGCGAGCGGGCGTGGATCCTCCAGACCTTCCTGCACCTCCGGCGGGCCGGGCATCCGGTCCGCCTCGGCGCAGAGCTCCCGGAGCGGGGCCTGGTGGTCTACCACGCGAAGCAGAGGCGCGAGGTGGCGAGGCTTCCCGGCCGGAGGCGCGACGTCGTGCTCGTGGCGGTGCGGGGCGACCTGCGACCGGTCCGGCGCGCGGCGTTCGAGATCGTCCAGTGCGGCGGCGCGGCCGACGGCCGCCGCGCGTTCGCGATGCCGCACTGGACCCAGCCGGGCCTCCGGCCGCGCGATCCGGCCCGGGGCGACCGGGTGGAGAGGGTCGCCTTCAAGGGCTTCGCGGGGAACCTCCACCCGCAGCTGCGAGGTCCCGGCTGGCGCCGGACGCTCGCCGAGCGGGGCTTCGAATGGGTGGAGGACGCCACCGAGTTCACGCCGCTCGGCGCGCTCGCGCCACTCGCCTGGGAGGACTTCTCCGACGTCGACGCTCTCGTCGCGCTGCGCCCGGCGGCCCGCCTCCTGGGTCGCGACAAGCCGCCGAGCAAGCTGGTGAACGCCTGGCTCGCCGGGGTCCCCGCGATCCTCGGACCCGAGCCCGCCTTTCGCGAGCTGCGCCGCTCGCCCCTCGACTACCTCGAGGCGGCGACACCGGAGGAGGCGCTCTCGGCTCTCGAGCACCTGCGTGCGGACCCGGGTCTCAGTCGCGCGATGGTGGAAAATGGACGGATGCGAGCGCGGGATTACAGCCGGGAGACGCTGGTCGCTCGATGGGCGGAGCTCCTCTTCGCCACGCTGCCGGAGCGGCAGGGGGCGGGAGATCCCCGGCCCGGGAGAGCCGTTTGGGGACGCCGGCTCTCCAGCCTGCTCGACCGGGCCCGCAGCCACGCGAGCGCTCCGCGGGGGCCGAGGTGAGCGGGACGGGGCCGGCGATCTGGCGAGGGCCGGCGGCGTGGGTGGCGGTCTTCGCCGGCGGTCTGCTCGGCACCGCGCTCCTCGCGCCCTGGCTCTACGCCGGGCTGCTCGCCCTCGACCCGCAGCTGCGCTGGCCGTACGGTCGCGTCTACAACCGACTGGCGATGGTGGTCGCGGTGGCGATCCTGATCGCGGTCCGGCGCGAGCTGGGCTGGCGGCACCTCCGTCGCCTGCTCGCCGAAGGAGCGCCGGGCGAGCGCTGGCGCGCCGTGGCGACGGGGTTCGGGGTGGCGACCGCCGGCACCGTGGCGGGGGTGGCCTGGGCCTGGGCCGCCGGCGAGCTCGTGCCGGCCCTCACCGAGTACCCTTTCCTCTCCTTCGGCACGCTCGCAACGGTGGTCGGCTCGTTCGTGACCGCGCTCGTCGAGGAGGGCTTCTTCCGGGGCCTGATGTTCCCCGCCCTCGCCCTCGCGCTGGGAGCGCCCGCGGCAGCCCTCGCGAGCAGCGCGCTCTTCTCCGTTCTCCACGCCCTCTCGGCGGAGCGCGCCTACGTCTGGGAAGGGCTCTCTGCCGGCGCCGGATTCGACTACCTCGGTGTCCTCGTCGCCCACCAGGTCCATCCGGCCGTCCTGCGTCCACTCTTCGGGCTCTTCCTGGTCGGTCTCGCCCTCGCCTTCGTGGTGCGGCGCACCGGCTCGCTCTACCTGGCGATCGGCCTGCACGCCGGCTGGGCGCTGACGTTCCAGCTCCAGCGCCACGCGATGTGGCCCGCCGTCCCCGTCCCCCGGGGGCTGCCGGCGCTCGCCGGGCGCTACTTCGTGCTCGGCCAGCCGTGGGCGTGGGTGGTGGTCGCGGCGACCGCCGCGGCCGCCCTGCTCTGGTGGCAGCGTGCCCGGCGCGGCGAGGGGGGGCGAGAGGAGAGCGGCGCTGCGGTCTGAAGAGCACGACCCCGTGGCCGAGCATCGCGATGGCGGGGCGTCGTGCGGGCTGCACTTCGCCATCGTGACCGTCTCGGACTCCCGCCGCGAGGAGGACGACCGGAGCGGCGCCACGGCGCGCCGCCTGGTCGTCGAGGCGGGACACCAAGTGGTTGCCGCGCGGATCGTGCCGGACGAGACCGACTCGATCCGGGAGGCGGTGGAGGCCTTTCTCGCCGCGCCCGCCGGCGACGTTCTGCTCCTGACCGGCGGCACCGGGATCGCGCCGCGCGACGTCACGCCGGAGGCGGTCGCGCCGCTCTTCGAGCGCGAGCTGCCCGGCTTCGGCGAGGCGTTCCGGTGGCTCTCCTTCGCCGAGATCGGTCCTGCGGCGATGCTCTCGCGCGCCGCCGGCGGCGTGGCCCGCGGGCGGGCGCTCTTCCTGCTGCCCGGCTCACCGGCGGCGGTCGAGCTGGCGCTCACCCGGCTGGTGTTGCCGGAGATCGGCCACCTGCTCGCGCAAGCGCGCCGGCGCGGCTAGGAGGGGCCCGGCCGCGGCGCCACTACTCGTCGCGGCGAGAGCCGAGGCCGAAGACGAGCAGCAGCAGGAGCGCCCCGCCGGTGGCGATGGCCAGGCTCCGCAGGTCGAAGCCCGAGATGCCGCCGAAGCCGAGCAGGGTGGCCAGGAAGCCGCCGAGCAGGCCGCCGAGCACGCCCACCGCGGTGGTGGCGAAGCAGCCGAGGCGTTGCCTGCCGGGGAGGAGGAATCTCGCGAGCGCCCCGGCGAGAAGCCCGATCGCGATCCAGGAGAGGATGCCCATCGTCGTCCCTCGCTTTCTTCCGCAGGGCGGAGCGTAGCAGCCGCCGGTGTCCGCGCGCTCAGCTGCGCCGGACGAGCAGGAGCGTCTGGTCGTCGAGCACCGGAGCGTCACCGCCGAAGGCGTCGACCTCGGCGAAGAGACGGTCGGCGAGCGTCTCGAGCGGCTCGCCGGCGTGCCGCCGCAGGAAGCGCTGCAGGCGCTCGAGGCCGTACTCCTCGTCGTCGTTCGCGCGCCGCACCTCCGTGATCCCGTCGGTGTAGAGCGCGAGGAGGTCGCCCGGCGCGAGCCGCTCGAAGATCCGCACCCAGGGGCGCGTCGCCTTCCGGTCGAGGCCGAGGATCGGTCCCGAGGTGCGCAGCCGCTCGACGCGGCGCGGCTCGCCGCCGCCGACCAGGAGCGGCGGCGGGTGCCCGGCGTTGATGTAGATCAGGTGGCCGTCGCGATCGATCTCGGCGAAGAAGAAGGAGACGTAGCGCCCGCTCGGCGAGGAGTCGGCGAGCACGCGCGAGAGCTTGTCGACGATCGCGACCATCTTGAGCTGGAGCGCCATGCCCATGCGCAGGCCGACGATCACGTCGCGCGCCTGGAGGGCGGCGGGAAGGCCGTGGCCGGTGGCGTCGGCGATGCAGAGCGCGAGGGCGTCGTCACCGACCCGCGCGAGGTCGTAGACGTCGCCACCCACGACCTCCGCCGGGCGCTGGCGCACCGCGAGCTCGAAGCCGGGGATCGCCGGCAGCGTGCGGGGCAGGAGCGAGGTCTGGACCGCCCGCGCCTGCTCGAGCAGCTGGCGGAACTGACGGCGCTCCAGCGCCGAGTCGGCGAGCGAGCCGAGCGCGGTGAGCGCGTTGAGCACTTCGGCGGTGGCGATCGGCTCCCGCAACGTGAAGGAGAGGAGCAGGTCGCGACCGGGTCCGAGCACCAGCTTGGCGATGGCGTGCGAGCCGCCGGTGCGCTCCATCCACTCGTCGAAGCGGCTGTCGCTGCGGCGCACCAGCGCCCAACCGTCCCGGCGGCTCTGCTCGATCACCGGATGGGAAGCGGGGACGCGATACCCCGGGGCGACCTCCCCCGCCTCGCCGCCGCTGTCGAGGAGGACGAACTCGTCGCCCTCGCGCCGGTAGAGGCGCACCCCGAGGATCGGCGAGGTGGTCGGGACCTCCTCGACCAGGGCGCGGAAGAGCAGCCTGGCGAGGCTCTCGTCGTCCGCCGCGGCCGGGTCGGCGAAGGCGAGGTTGCGGAAGCGGCGGTAGACGCCGTAGAGCGGCAGCGAGCGCGGATCGCGATGGCGCCGGCGCGTCGAACCGGAGCGCGGCGCAGGGGTATCCGCGGCGGTCTGGGAGCGGTCTCGGGTCATGGTCGTGGGGCCGGCCGACGGAGAGCGGCCGGAACCGGAGTCTATCCCGGGCGCCGGGGCGCGTAGACTCCGCCCATGTCGACTCCGCCCCGCCTCTTCCTGATCGACGGCTTCTCCAACGTCTTCCGCGCCTTCTACGCGATCCGGGAGCTCTCGACGGCAAAGGGGGAGCCGACCAACGCCGTCTACGGCTTCGTGCAGATGCTGCGCAAGCTGCTGCGCGACGAGAACCCGGAGCTCGTGGGGGTGGCCTGGGACGTCTCGGACGTCACCGTGCGCAGCGAGCGGTACGCGGAGTACAAGGCGAACCGCGCGCCGATGCCCGAGGCGCTGCGCCCACAGCTGCCCTGGATCCGCCGGGCGCTCGCGGCGTTCCGGATTCCGGTCCTCGAGCTCGAGGGGTACGAAGCCGACGACGTGCTCGGGACGCTCGCGCGGCAGGCCGCGGGGCGGGGGTACGAGGTGGTGCTGGTGTCGGCCGACAAGGACCTCATGCAGCTCGTCGGCCCGGGGGTCTCGGTCTTCCACACCGGCCGCAACCGGCTCTACGACGAGGCGGCGGTGCGCGAGGAGTGGGGCGTGCCGCCGCCGCGGGTGGCCGACGTGCTGGCGCTCCAGGGCGACAGCGTCGACAACGTCCCCGGGGTGCCGGGGATCGGCGAGAAGGGGGCGCGGCAGCTCATCGCCGAGCACGGCTCGCTCGAGGCGCTGCTCGAGCGGGCCGGCGAGGTGTCGCGCAAGGCCTACCGGGAGGGTCTGGAGAAGCACCGCGAGCAGGCGCTGCTCTCCAAGGAGCTGGTCACGATCCACACCGAGCTTCCCCTCGACCTGGACGTCGAGGCGCTGCGGCACGACCCGCCGGACCCGGCGGCCCTGCGGGCCCTCTACACCGAGCTCGAGTTCTTCTCGCTGCTCGAGGAGCTGGGGGCCGCGGCCGCCGCGCCGGGAGAGGGAAGTCCGCCAGCCCGCGAGGTCCGGGATGCGCGGGAGCTCGCGGCCGCCCTCGCGGAGCTCTCCGAGGAGGTCGCGGTGGCGCTGCTCGGCGGCGAGACGCCGCTCGCTCTCGCCGTCGGCGGTCCCGGGAAAGAGCCGGTGCTCGCCGACTTCCGGCACGCCGGACTGCGCGACGCGGCGGTCGCGGCGCTGGCCGAGCTCGCGGCGGACCCCGGCCGGCTGCTCGTCGGCCACGACCTGAAGGAGGTCCTCCGCCTGCTGCCGGCCCCGGTGCGACCCGCCGCGAGGCTCTGGGACGCGATGCTCGTCTCCTACCTGCTGCGCCCCTCGGTGCACGGGCACGGGCTCGCGGAGCTCGCCGCCGAGCGACTCGGCCGGCAGCCGCTCGCGCCGCGCGACGCGGGGTGGGACCGGGGCGCCGAGCCGGCGCTCGGCGACGAGCGGCTGGCGCGCTTCGCCGGCGAGGCGGTCGACCTCCCGCTGCGGCTGCTCGCCCCCTTCGGCGCCGAGCTCGGCTCCGGGGCCCTCGCGCGCGTCTACTGGGAGATCGAGGCGCCGCTGCTGCCGGTGCTGCTCGCCATGGAGAGCGCCGGCATCGCGCTCGACGGCGAGCTCCTGCGCTCGATGTCGCGCGAGATGGAGGGAGAGCTGGTGTCGCTCGAGCGCGAGGTGCACGAGCTCGCGGGCGAGCCGTTCAACCTCAACTCGCCACAGCAGCTCGGGCGGATCCTCTTCGAGAAGCTCGGTTACCCGGCCGGCCGCCGGACGCAGAAGACGAAGAGCTGGTCGACCGACGCCGACACGCTCACGGCGCTCGCGACGCGCGGCTATCCGCTCCCCGAGCGGCTGCTGCGCTACCGGGAGCTCGCCAAGCTCAAGTCCACCTACGTCGACGCGCTGCCCGCGCTCGCCGGCCCCGACGGGCGCGTCCACACGCGTTTCCAGCAGGCGGTGGCCGCCACCGGCCGGCTCTCGTCGATCAACCCGAACCTGCAGAACATCCCCGTCCGCACCGAGCTCGGCCAGCGGATCCGCCGGGCCTTCCGGGCCGCGCCCGGGCATCTGCTGGTGGCCGCCGACTACAGCCAGATCGAGCTCAGGGTCCTCGCCCACATCGCCGAGGAGCCGGCACTGATCGATGCGTTCCGGCGCGGCGAGGACATCCACCGCACCACCGCGGCGAGCGTCTTCGGCGTCGCGGCGGACCTCGTCACGGCCGACCAGCGGCGGGCCGCCAAGGCGATCAACTTCGGCCTCATCTACGGCATGGGCGCCTTCGGCCTGGCCCAGACCCTGGGGGTCGACACCAAGGAGGCCGAGCGGTTCATCGCCGCCTACTTCGCCCGCTTCGCGCGCGTGCAGGAGTACATGCGGGAGACCCTCGGCATGGCCGAGCGGGACGGGCGCGTCGAGACCCTCGCCGGGCGGGTGCGCTGGCTGCCGGAGATCCACGCCAAGAGCTGGAACCTGCGGGAGAACGCCCGCCGGATGGCGATCAACGCCCGCATCCAGGGGACGGCGGCCGACATCCTCAAGCGCGCCATGATCGCGGTCGACCGCAGGCTGGCGGCGGAGCTGCCGGCGGCGAGGCTCCTGCTGACCGTGCACGACGAGTTGGTGCTGGAGGCGCCGGAGGAGGCAGCAGGGGCGGCGGCGGAGCTGGTCCGCACCGAAATGGAGGCGGCCGAGAGCCTGGCCGTGCCGCTGGTCGCCGAGGCCGGGTGGGGCCCGAACTGGATGGCCGCCAAGAGCTGAGCCCTCCGGCAACCCTGGGCCGCCGGCGGCGTAGAAGAGAGCGTGGGGGCGGTGCATCCGCGCTGCCCCGATCATCCCGAGAGGAGAGATGCAGATGATGCGATTCGCGATGCTGGGCGCGCTCGTCGGCCTGCTGGCCACCCTGGTGCCGGCGGCCCATGCGACCGAGGCGCCCCTGATCCCGCGCGAGGTGCTGTTCGGCAACCCGGAGCGGGCCGGCCTCACGATCAGCCCCGACGGCCAACGGCTCGCCTGGCGGGCGCCGGTCGACGGGGTGATGAACGTCTGGGTCGCCCCGGTCGGCGACCTCGCCGCGGCCAAGCCGGTCACCCGGGACCGCAGCCGCGGGGTCCGGATCTACTTCTGGGCCTACACCAGCGAGCAGATCCTCTACCTGCAGGACAAGGGCGGCGACGAGAACTGGCGGGTCTACGCCGTCGACCTCGCCAGCGGCGCGGAGCGGGACCTCACCCCGTTCGACAACGTGCAGGCGCGGATCGAGGAGGTCTCCCCCCGGCATCCCGGCGAGATCCTGGTCTCGGTCAACAACCGCGTGCCGCAGCTGCACGACCTCTACCGGCTCGACGTGCGCAGCGGCGAAATGAAGCTGATCCTGGAGAACGAGGGCTTCGTCGGCTTCACCACCGACGACGACTACCGGGTGCGGCTCGCCGCCCGCTTCCAGCCCGACGGCGGGCTCGAGATCCTCAAGGCGGGAGCCGAGGGCTTCGTGCCGTTCGCGAAGGTGCCGGCGGAGGACTCGCTGACCACCAACGCGCTCGGCTTCGACCGCAGCGGCAAGATCCTCTACATGCTCGACAGCCGGGAGCGGGACACGGCCGCCCTGACGAAGGTCGACCTCGAGTCGGGCCGCAGCGAGGTGGTCTTCGCCGACCCGAAGGCCGACGTCGCCGACGTCCTCGTCCATCCGACGGAGCGGACCCTCCAGGCCGCCGCCTCCAACTACCTCCGCGAGGAGTGGAAGGTCCTCGACCCCGCGATCGAGGGGGATTTCGCGCTGCTCTCCGGCGTGGCGCGAGGCGAGATGGCGATCACCTCCCGAACCCTCGACGACAAGGTCTGGACGGTCGCCTACGTCCAGGACGCGGGCCCGGTGACCTACTACCTGTACGACCGCGGGGCGAAGAAGGCGACCTACCTCTTTTCGAACCGGCCGGCGCTCGAGGGGCTGCCGCTGCAGCCGATGCACGCGCGCGAGATCCGGGCGCGCGACGGCCTCACGCTGGTCTCCTATCTCACGCTCCCGGCCGGCTCGGACCCCGACGGCGACGGCCTGCCGGCGACGCCGGTGCCGATGGTGCTCATGGTCCACGGCGGTCCCTGGGCGCGCGACGGCTGGGGGTTCGACCCGTACCACCAGTGGCTCGCCAACCGCGGCTTCGGCAAGGCCTTCCTCAACGCCGGCAACCGGGAGTGGGCGGCGAAGATGCACGACGACCTGATCGACGCCGTCGACTGGGCGATCGCCGGGAAGATCGCCGACCCGAAGCGGGTGGCGATCATGGGCGGCAGCTACGGCGGCTACGCCACGCTCGTGGGGCTGACCTACACTCCGGAGAAGTTCGCGGCCGGCGTGGACATCGTGGGACCGTCGAACCTCGTCACCCTGCTCGAGTCGATCCCGCCCTACTGGGCGCCGATCCTCACCGTCTTCGAGCAGCGGATGGGGGAGATGAAGACCGAGGAGGGGAAGGCGTTCCTGCGCTCGCGCTCGCCGCTCTTCAAGGTCGACGCGATCCGCCGCCCACTGCTCATCGGCCAGGGGGCGAACGACCCGCGCGTCAAGCAGGCGGAGTCGGACCAGATCGTGGCCGCGATGCAGGAGAAGAAGATCCCGGTGACCTACGTCCTCTTCCCGGACGAGGGGCACGGCTTCGCGCGGCCGGAGAACAACAAGGCGTTCAACGCGGTCGCGGAGGCGTTCCTCGCCCAGCACCTCGGCGGGCGCTACGAGCCGGTGGGCAACGACTTCGCGGGCTCTTCGGTGACCGTGCCGGCGGGCGGCGAGGCGGTGCCGGGGCTCGCCGCGGCGCTGGCGGCGAAGAAGTAGGCGGGGCGCGAGCTCTCCGCCGGCCGGTCCGGGCGGGCGCACGACGCCCGGCCGGGCCGGCCGCCGCCGTCGTCAGAAGAGATCGCTGTCGCCGCGCGTGAGGTAGAAGCCGGTGCGGAGGGCTGATGCCGGCTCGGGCTCGCGCCCGCCGACGCAGGTGAAGACGAGGTCCTGCGGATCGGGAGCGGCGCGGAAGCCGAGCTCCTCGAGCGACCGCTGCCACCAGGCGGGCTCCGGGGAGAACCAGCCCTCGACGCGCTCGGGCCGCGTGGAGGTGGCCTCGAGCGCCGAGGCGAGGAGCAGGGCGATGCCGCCGGCGGCGGAGGGATCACAGAGCGCGTCGCCCCAGATCAGCCGCTCCGCCTCACGGCGGAAGATCCCCCAGCCGAGGAGCTCCTCGCCGCGCTCGAGCAGGTGGAGCTCGTAGCTCTGTCCGGGGCGGTCGAAGTAGCGCCAGCCGAGGTAGCGCCGGTCGCGCCGCGCGAGGAGCGTGAAGCCGTGGCGGGCGCGCTCGTACAGACCCTCGAAGCGGCGATCGGGGGCCGCGGCCCGCCGGGCCCGCCAGCCGCCGAGCGCGAGGGCGCGGGCGCGGCGCCGCGCGGCCGCGTCGATCTCCTCCGTCGCGAGCACCCGGAGCGGCGCCGGGAGGAACGGCACCGCCCCGGCGAAGCGCTCCGAGAAGGCACGGCTGGTGCCGGTGTGGACACCGTAGCTGAAGGCGATGCCGTCGCACCGGCGCGCGGCGTAGAAGTGGTCGCCGGTGCGGGCGAAGAGGCTGGTCGGGCCGCGGCCGGCGGCGCGCGCCTCCGGGGCGCTCATCAGGTCACCGACCTGCGCCGCGAGCAGGGGGCGGAACCGCTCGCGCTCGCGCCGGTCGAGCAGGACGGGGTAGGCGCCGTAGTGGGCGACCGGCGCGCCTGTCGCATCGACGGCGAGGCTGCTCCAAGGGCCGCCGTGGGGGTGGCGGCGGTAGCGCCATTCCCACTCCTCGGCCGAGCGATCGGTGTGGAAGCAGCGCCGGAAGAGGGCCGCGAGGAGCCCCTCCTCGCCGGCCGCGAGCGCGCGGATGCGGAACGGGTCGCGGCGGGCGAGACAGAGCGCGGGCCGCGCCGCCGTGGCCGGCAGCCCGTCCACCGGCACGAGCCCGGCTTCGTGGACCGCGAGGCGCATCTCGTC
The DNA here is from genome assembly GCA_023384635.1 of Thermoanaerobaculia bacterium. Taxonomy (GTDB): domain Bacteria; phylum Acidobacteriota; class Thermoanaerobaculia; order Multivoradales; family JAGPDF01; genus JAAYLR01. The sequence goes on along the minus strand of JAHDVN010000013.1, from coordinate 12,636 downwards.
GCGGGCCGCCTCGGCAGCGGCGGGATCTCCCCCGGGGCCGGCCACGAGCAGCCAGCCCCGCTCGGGAAGGGTCGCCGCGGCCTCCTCGACAAGAGCGCGCCAGCGCCCCGGTGGACCCGGGGGAAGAGCGATCGCGGCGGCCGCGTCCGGGGTCGCGGGGCCCGGCGCCGGCGCTCCGGCCCGCTGCTGGACCGCGATTGCGGAGGGCAGCGCGCGGAGCAGGCGGGAGGGGTCGCCTCCCGCGAGCGGCAGGAGACGGATGCCCGCGGGTGCGAGGCGGCCGAGGCGCGCGGAGAATCCCGCCTCGGCCCCGGAGGCTCGGTCTCGTTCGGATCGACGCATGGCGTTCGCGTGGGCGGCGGCCGCCCGGGCCCGCCCCCCGCGCGTACAATAGCCCGCGCGTGAAGCTCTCGGTGGTGATCCCCGCCTTCAACGAGGGAAAGAGGCTCGGACCGACGCTCGAGACCGTGCTGGCCTATCTCGCCGGCCGTCCGGATCCCGCGGAGGTGATCGTGGTCGACGACGGGAGCGGGGACGACACGGTCGCCGTGGCGACGGCGTTCGCCCCGCGCGGCGTGCGGGTGGTCCGGTTGCCGGAGAACCGGGGCAAGGGGGCGGCGCTCGCGGCGGGCGTGGCCGCGAGTCGCGGCGAGAGCGTGCTGCTCTGCGACGCCGACCTCTCGACCCCGATCGAGGACGTCGAGCGGCTCGAGCCGCTGCTCGAGACGAGCGAGGTGGTGATCGGGAGCCGCGCGGCCGCCGCCGCCGAGATCCTCGTCCGCCAGCCGCGCTTCCGCGAGTGGATGGGGCGCGGCTTCAACGCGATCCTCCGCGCGGTGGGGCTCGCCGGCTTCCGCGACACGCAGTGCGGGTTCAAGCTGCTGCGCGGCGACCGGGCGCGCGAGCTGTTCGCCGAGCTGACGATCGAGCGCTTCGCCTTCGACGTCGAGCTGCTCTGGCTGGCGCGCTCGCGCGGCCTGCGGGTCTCCGAGGCGGGTGTGCGCTGGGCGGACTCCCCGGCCTCGCGCGTCCACCCGCTGCGCGACAGCCTCGACATGCTCCTCGACGTCCTCGCCCTGCGCTGGCGCGCCTGGCGAAAGGGGGGGCAGCGGTAGTCAGAGAGGCCGGGCGTCCGGGTTGCGGGCGCTGAACGCGATCGAGGTCGCGGGGATCCAGACCGGCCAGCCGTGCAGCGCTCCCCCCCAGCCGCAGACCCACCTTCTCGGCCACGAGCCCGAGCGGGAAGAGGCTCGGGTAGGCGAGCGGCACGGGGGCCTCGAAGCCGGCGCGCCGCAGCAGGGCGGGCAGCGTCGCCCGGTCGAAGAAGGCCACGTGCTCGGGGACCTTGAAGAAGGGCCAGCGCCGGCCGAGGAGGTGGCGCCAGAGGCTCCCGAAGTCCGGGGTGGCGACGAGCACCCGGCCGCCGGGCACCAGGCGGAGGCGGAGCTCCTCGAGGAACCGCACCGGCTCGTAGATGTGCTCGATCACGTGGATGACCGCCGCGAACTCGAAGAGCTCGCCGGGGCGCAGGTCGGCGAGCCCTCCGAGCACCACGCGATCGGCGGCCGGGGCGGCCTTCGCGAGCGCCTCGGGCGAGAAGTCGGTCCCCACCCGGACCGAGAAGTACCGCCGGGCCTCTTCGAGGAAGTAGCCGTAGGCGCAGCCGACCTCGAGGAGGCGGCCGTGCAGCGACCCCCTGCGGTCGAGCTCGCGGAGAAAGCTCCGGAAGGTGCGCCGGAGGGTGGCCTCCTGCGCCTCGTAGTTGCTGTAGCCTGCTCCCGGTCCGGCGAAGTAGCTGGCCGTGCGGTAGCGCTCGAGCATCGACGGCTCGGGCAGCCGCGGGCGCAGGTACCAGAGGCCGCACCCGGCGCAACGGACGACGGCATGAGGAGCGAAGCGAAACTGGCGAGGCCGGGTCTCACCCTGGCCGCAGAGCGGGCAGCCGGCCCAGTCCAGCCCGGCGTCGGCCTCGACGGCCCTCGGCGGAGGCGGCGCGGAAGCCGAGGCCGGGAAGCTCACGCGCTCGATCTTACGAGGGTCCGACGACCCGGGTCGAGCCGCGCGTGAATCCGCTCGCGCTGCTCCTGCTGCTGCTCGCCTTGGGCGCGCCGCTGCTGCTGCGCGAGCGGGACGTCGCCTGGGGTTGGCTCGCGGCCGGGCTGGCGGGCATGGCGCTGCTCGCGCCGGCCCTGGCCCTGCCCGACGGTGTCCCGAGCCCCGCCGCGAGCCTCGGTGCGATGGCGCCGTGGCAGGGCGCGCTCGACCCGGCGGCGGGCAATGCCAACCTCCGGGACGTCACCCACCAGGTCCAACCCTGGCTCCTCTATCTGCGCGGCGAGTGGCTCGCCGGGCGACCGCCGTACTGGAACCCGCACCAGTTCTGCGGTATCCCGTTCTGGAGCAACGGCTCGAGCGCGCCGCTCTTCCCGCTCCACCTGCTCTTCTCCGTGCTGCCCCTCCCCTTGGGGCTCCTCCTGCTCCCTTGGCTGCGGGTGGCCATCGGGGGGAGCGGGGCCTTCCTGTTGGCGCGGGCGCTGGGGGCGGGGCGGGGCGCGGCGGCCCTCGCCGCGATCGCCTTCCCGCTCTCCGGCATGGTCTCGGGCTTCCTCCTCTACCCGATGGGCAACGCCCTGATGCTCGTGCCCTGGGCCTTCCTGGCGGTCGAGCGGATCGCGGCGGGCCGCGGCGGGTGGCGCCCGCTCGCCGTCGTCGGCGGCCTCGGTCTCCTCGCCGGACACCCGGAGACGGCGGTCTTCACCGCGCTGCTCGCCGGGGTCTACCTCCTCGCTCGCGGGGTGGATTCGGGGAGGCCGGGCCCGGCGTGGGGCGCCTATCTCGGCGGCTGGGCCGGGGGGGCCCTCCTCGCCGCGCCCCAGATCCTGCCGCTCTTCCTCAACCTGCTCGAGAGCGGGAAGTGGCTCGCCCATCCCTCCGCACCGGCGCCGGCGCCCGGTGTCGTGCTCGCCCTCTGGTCGCGGCTCCTGCTCCCCGACGGGCTGGGGGACGCGGCGGTGGAGAGCTGGTGGGGGCCGTACAACGACATCGCGACCGCGATCTACGTCGGGGGGATCCCGCTCGCGCTGGCGCTCGCCGCGCTGCCCGCCGCGGCGCGGGACCGGCGGCTGCGGGCGCTCGCGCTGGTCGGCGTCGTCGCGCTGGCCGGGGCCTACCACCTGCCCGGGGCCCGGCAGCTCCTGCTCGTCACCCCCGTCGTCGGGCGCGCGATCCACCACTACCTCAAGTTCGGGCTCGAGCTCGCGCTGGTCCTCCTCGCGGTGCGCGGCGCGATGGAGTGGGTCGAGCGGCCGGGCCGCCGCCTCGCGATCTCGGCCGGGGCCCTCGCCCTGGCTCTGGGCCTCTCCTGGTGGGCTCTCGGCGCGGAGTGGGTGCGGCGCGGCCTCGCGGGCGAGCAGCTCGCCTGGTCGGCCGCCCTCCTGCTTTCGCTCGCCCTTCTCCTCGCGGCGCGATGGCTCCGGGCGGAGCAGCGCCGGCGGCTGCTCCCGGTGCTCGCGGCGCTCGCCGCGCTCGACCTCGCCTTCGCCCACGCGCGGACCGCCCCCGGCCTTGCCCCCGGCGACCTCTACCCGCCGACCGGCGCGACGGCGTTCCTCGCGGGGCGGGAGGGGCGTGTCGCCGGAGTCGACGCGGCGCTCCACCCGAACGCGGCGATGGTCTACGGCCTCCACGACATCCGGGGCGACGACCCGGTGAAGCTCTGGCGCTACGACCTGGTCTACGGCGAGCTCGCCGGGGGCGCCGACCCCGTCTACCACCGGCCGGTGCGCGACTGGAGCTCCCCCTGGCTCGACCGCCTCGGCGTGCGCTGGGTGGTCGCGGCGCCGGGCGAGGCGCCCCGGATGCCCGACTGGAGGCTCGCCTACGACGGGCCGGACGCGCGCGTCTGGGAGCGCCCGGAGCCGCTTCCGATCGCCCGGTGGGAGGACGGAAGCGAGGCGGTGGCGCGGGTGCGTGCACCGGGGCGCTGGTCGTTCGACGCCGGATCCCCGGCGCGGGCCCGGCGCCTCGTGGTGGCCGAGAGCTGGGACCGCGGCTGGCGGGCCCGGATCGACGGGAGGCCGGCGCCGCTCGGCCGCGAGCCCGACCTCCTGCTCGCTCTCGAGGTGCCGGCCGGGGCGCGGCGCGTCGACCTGACCTACCGGCCGCGCGGTCTCGCCGGCGGCGGCGCGCTCGGCCTCGCGGGGCTGCTGGCGGTCGCGTTCCCGTCTCTGCCGGGGATCGCGGCTAGAATCCGCACCGTGAGAGCCTCCGCGAAGGGCGCGCGCCCGGCGGGCTCCGCGGGCGCGCCGAAGTCGGCCGGGGCGGGGAGGTGAGCGGCATGCGCTCCGTCACGATGCCTCCGGGCACGACCGCCGAGATCCTGAGCCGGGAGACGCTGGTGATCGCGCCGCACCCGGACGACGAGGTGCTGGGGTGCGGCGGTCTCGTCGCGGGCCTCGCCGCCGCCGGTACCTCGGTGCGAGTCGTCTTCCTCTCCGACGGCGGCGGTGGGGAGGAGCCGATCGAGGACCGCCCGGCGTACGCCGCGGCGCGCCGCGGCGAGGCGCGGGAGGCGGCGGAGCGGCTCGGAATCGCCGAGGTCGAGCACCTCGACCTGCCCGACGGCCGCCTCGAGCAGTCCCTTCCGGAGCTCGTCGAGGCTCTGCAGCAGCGGCTCTCGGTCCGCCCCCCCGACCTGCTCCTCGTCCCCTCGCCCGCCGAGCGCTCCGCCGACCACCGCGCCGCGTTCGCGGCGCTCCACCGCCTGCTCGCGCCGCTGCGCGACGGCGACCCGCTGCTCGCCAGCCTCCGCCCGCTGCGGATCCTCGCCTACGAGGTGAACGGGCCGCTGGTCCCCGACCTGCTCATCGACGTGAGCGATCGCGTCGAGGCGATCGCACGGGCGATGGCCGCCTACGCGACCCAGGAGGCGCGACACCCGTACCTCGAGGCGGCCCTCGGCCTCAGGCGCTTCCGCACCCTGACGCTCGGGCCGGACGTCGCGGCGGCCGAAGGGTACCGCGAGCTCGCGGTCGACGACTTCCGCACGCGCGGCCCGGCCGCCCTCGCCACCGAGCTCGGCGGGGGCCCGGAGGTCGCCGAGGTGCGCGGCTGGCCGGAGGTCTCGGTCGTGGTGCGGACCGTCGACCGGCCGGCGCTCCTCGCCGAGGCCCTCGCGAGCCTCGCCGCGAGCAGCTACCGGCGGCTCGAGGTCGTGGTCGTCAACGACGGCGGCGCTCCGCCGGAGGTTCCCGCTGGCTTCCCCTTCGCGGTGCGGCGGCTCGATCTCGCACCGCGGCGGGGCCGCGGCGGGGCGGCGAACGCGGGGATCGGGGCCGCGACCGGGAGCCACGTCGCCTTCCTCGACGACGACGACCTGGTCGAGCCCGAGCACTTCGAGGTGCTGGCCGGCCTCGTTTCCGCCGCCGGCGTGCGGGTGGCGTACACCGACGCGGCGGTCGGCGTCTACGAGCTGGACCCCGAGGGGGGCTGGCGCTGCGCCGAGCGCCGGATCCCGTACAGCCGGGATTTCGACCCCGAGCTGCTCGCGCTCGACAACTACATCCCCTTCAACACGCTCCTGGTGGAGCGGGCGCTCCTCGGCGCGGCCGGACCGGTCGACGAGAGCCTCCCGTTCTTCGAGGACTGGGAGCTGCTCGTCCGCCTGAGCGGCCTCGCCCGCTTCCACCACCTCCCCCGCGTCACCTGCGAGTACCGCCACTTCCGCGGCGGCGGGCGGATCTTCGGCGAGAGCCCGGCCGAGCGTGCCGACTTCCTCGAGGTGAAGGCACGGGTGATCGCGCGCCATCGCGAGCGGCTGTCGCCGCCGGCGCTCGCCCGGGTGACGGCGAGCCTCCGCGGCGAGGCGGTCGCCCTCGCGGCGGAGCGCGACGCGGCGCGGGAGGCCGAGCGCGAGGCGGCGCGGCACGAGGGAGAGCGACACCGGCTGCGCGGCGAGGTGATCGCGCTGCGCGAGGAGCGGGAGCGGCTGGCTGCGGCGTGCGCGGAGCGCGGGGGAGAGCTCGCGCGACTCTGGGAGGAGGAGAAGCGCCTGCGCGCGGAGGCGGAGAGCCGGGGCGAGCACCTCGCGCGCACCTACGCCGAGATCGAGCGGCTCAACGGGATCATCGGCCGCATGGAGGCGACGCGGGCCTGGCGCCTCCACCGCTGGCTCGCGCGGCGCGGGCGGTGAGCCGGGTCGCGCTGCTCTCGAGCGAGCCGGTGCGCCCGCGCATGGCGGGGATCGGCATCCGCTACCTCGAGCTCGCGCGGCGGCTCCCGGCGGCGGGCCTCGAGACGATCCTGATCTCGTCGGCGAGCCGCGAGGAGAGCGCGGCGGCGGGACTCGACCCGGCGGCGGTGCGGACGTTCGGGAGCGCGCCGCTGGCGGAGCTGGTCGGCGACTGCGGGGCCGCGGTGGCGCAGGGGCAGCTCGCCAACGACCTCCTGCTCGCGGCGCCGGCGCTGCCGGTCGCGGTCGACCTCTACGACCCGTGGCTGGTAGAGAACCTCCACTACACCGCGACCCTCGGCCTCGACCCGTACCGCAACGACCACGCCACCTGGGTCCTCCAGATGTCGCGCGGCGACTTCTTCCTCTGCTCGTCGGAAGAGCAGCGGCAGTACTACCTCGGCTTCCTGACCGCGCTCGGGCGGGTCAACCCGGAGCGGATCGCGGCCGACCCCGACCTGCGGGGGCTGGTCGACACCGTTCCCTTCGGAGTCGCGGCGGAGATCCCCTCCCACCGCCCCGTGCTGCCGGCCCGGCGGCCCGGGGAGCGGCGCCTGCTCTTCGGCGGCCTCTACGACTGGTACGACCCGTTCACCCTGCTCGCCGCGCTCGCGCGGCTGGGCGCCCCCGACTGGTCGCTCTGGCTGGTGCGTAACCCGAACCCGGAGGGGACCCCGCAGCGGCTCTTCGCCGCGGTGGAGGCCGACTGCCGCCGGCGCGGCTGGTGGGGGAGCCGCGTGCGGGTGCTCGACTGGCTCCCCGCCGAGCGCCGGTACGACCTCTTGCGCGACGCCGACCTCCTGGTCGCGCCCCACCGGCCGTCGCTCGAGACGGGGCTGGCGCTGCGCACGCGCTACCTCGAGGCGCTCGCGGTCGGCTGCCCGGTGGTCGCGAGCGAGGGGGGCGCGCTCGGCCGGATGGTGGCCGAGCGGCGCGCCGGCTGGGTCGTCCCGTGCGGCGACGCGGCGGCGCTCGCCGCGGCGCTCGACGAGGCGCTCGCGGGAGGAGCGGAGGTCGAGGCGCGGCGGGAGCGCGGGCGGGAGCTCGCGGCGCGGTTCTCCTGGGAGCGGGCGCTCGCGCCGCTCGTCCGTTTCCTCGCCGCGCCCCGGAGCGATCCGACGAAGGAGCGCTACGCCTTCCGGCCTGCCACCGCGGCGCCCGCCGACCGGCTGGGGTTCCGCGTCCGGCGCTGGCTCGCGCGGCGCGCGCGAGGGAGGGGCGCGTGAGCCGGATCGACGGCGTCTCCGTCCTGCTGCTCTCCTGGAACGGCCGCGAGCACCTCGCGACCTGCCTCGAAGCGCTCGCGGCCCAGGAGCCGCCCGGCGTGCCGTGGGAGATCCTCGTCCTCGACAACGGCTCGCGGGACGGCACCGCCGACTGGCTGCGGCGCGAGCACCCCGGGGTCCGGCTGCACGAGAGCGCGGAGAACGTCGGCTTCTGCCGCGGCAACCTGCGGCTCGCCGGCGCCGCGCGGCACGGGGCACTGGCGCTGCTCAACAACGACATGCGCCCGCGCTCCGACTGGCTCGGCCAGCTCGTCGAGAGCCTCGGCTCGGCGCCGGACGACGTCGCCGCGGTCTCCGGCCTGATCGTCGACTGGGAAGGGGAGCGGCTCGACTTCGGGCGCGGTCTCCTGACTTTCGACGGCCACGCCTTCCAACTCGACTACCGCCGTCCGCTCGCCGCCGCGCGCCTGCCCGCGCCGGGCGAGGAGCTGCCGTTCGCCTGCGGCGGCAACATGCTCGTGCGCCGCGAGGCGTTCTTCGCCGCCGGCGCCTTCGACCCGGACTTCTTCGCCTACTTCGAGGACGTGGATCTCGGCTGGCGGCTCTGGTCCGGGGGCGAGCGCGTGCTGGCCGCGCCGGCGGCCGTCGCCCACCACCGCGCCAGCGCCTCGAGCGACCGGCTCGGTCTCTTCAACCGCGGTCTCCTCTTCGAGCGCAATGCGCTGCTGACTGCCTTCAAGAACCTGGAGCCGGGGTGGTGGGAGCGTCTGATGCCCGCGATCCTCACGGCGTTCCTCTCCCGCACGCGGACGATGCTGGTCGAGGGGAACGCCGGCGGCGCGACGCTCGCCGTCGATCCGTACGCCCCGGGAGCCGGCGGTCTGCCGGGCGAGGCGGCCCGGGAGCGCTCCGGGCTCGCCCGCCGGGGCCGGGCCTGGGTGCGCCGCAAGGCGCGCTCGCTCGTCGGGCGGGTCGTCGGGTTGCCTGCGCCGCTGCGGGCCCAGCTCGCCGGGGGCGAGGCCGGGACCGCCGGGCTCTGGCTCGCCGATCCGCGCAGCGTCGCCCAGCTGCGCGCCCTCTCCTTCTTCCTCGATCACCTCGACGCCGCTGCCGAGAAGCGCCGGCAGATCCAGGCGCGGCGCCGGCGGCGCGACGCCGACTACTTTGCCCGCTTCCCGCTCCATCTCGTCGCCACCTACCCCGGCGACGCCGAGCTGTTCGCCCGTCCGGGCTTCCGCGCCCTGCTGCCGGCCGACCTCCCGCTCGTCGAGGTCCGCCTCGACGAGATCATGGAGTGGGGGTGAGCGCCGCCGCCGGGGGCTCCCCCCCGCTCTACTCCGTCGTCATCCCCACCCACGACCGCCTCGACGTTCTCCCCGAGGTGCTCGCCGCCCTCGACGCGCAGGCCGGGGCGCCGCCGTTCGAGGTCGTGGTGGTGGACGACGGCTCGACCGACGGCACCGCGGAGTGGCTCGCCGGGCTCCGGCCGGGTTACCCGCTCATCCGGCTCCGGCAGCCGAACCGCGGGCCCGCGGCGGCGCGCAACGCCGGGGTGGCGGCGGCGCGCGGCGCGCGGGTGGCCTTCCTGGGGGACGACACCGTCCCCGCCGCCGGGTGGCTCGCCTGGCACGAGCGGGCGTGGCGCGAGCGGGGGGCGTCGCCAGAGCTGGCGGTGATCGGCCGCACCGAATGGCACCGGCGCCTCCGGCGCACCCCCCTCCTCGACTACCTCAACGAACAGGGGCTGCAGTTCGGCTTCGCCCTCATCCGCGACCCGGAACAGGTGCCGTTCCACTTCTTCTACACCTCGAACCTCTCCCTGGAGCGCCAGCTGCTGCTCGCCGAGCCGTTCGACCTGCGCTTTCCCTACGCCGCCTGGGAAGACATCGAGGTCGCCTACCGGCTCTCGCGGCGCGGGCTGCGGATCGTCTACGAGGCACGGGCACGGGTCGAGCACGACCACGCCACCGACCTCGACCGGTTCGCGGCGCGCCAGGAGCGGGCGGGCTACTGCGCGGTGGTCTTCCGGCACCTCCACCCGGAGCTCGGGAGCTTCGTCGGGGTGGGAGAGGTGGGGCCGCCACCGCTCCCCTCGCGGCTCGCTCACCGGCTGCGCGAAGGGCTGGCCCGGGCCTTGCAAACGCGCCCGGTGAGCACGCCCCGGCTCTGGGAATCGGTCTTCCGGTTCCACTACGTCCGGGGACTCCAGCGCGGATGGCGCGAGCTCGAGGCGGGCGTGCCAGAGGAGGCCAGCGATGAACCCGAGAGTCACCCCGCAGGGCCGGTCTGACCGGCGTCTCGTCTTCCTCTCCCTCGTTCTCGGGGCGGGGCTGGCCGCCGCCGCCCTCGCCGAAACCCCGACACCGCGTATCGCTGGCGGGGACGGAGAGCGGGGAGCCTCCGTGGCGACGCGCAGCGCGCCGCAGCCCTCGCCCGCCGGTTCCGCCTCGCCGTCGGTCCGCGAGGCCGCCCCCGGAGGGGCCGGGCCGGTTGCCGAGGCCTCGCGCCGGCACCCGCGGCACGATCCGCGCTACGACCGCCGGCCGGGCCGCCGGCCCCACTACAGCCCCTACCCGAGGGCCTACTGGCCCTCGTGGAACTTCGGCATCCACTGGGGATGGCCGTACTACTACGGGACCTGGGGATACCCGTACCTCTACCCCTCGGTGGTCTACTCGGGCCGGGTCCAGGGTCTCGGCGCCCTCGACCTCGACGTAGCCCCCGAGCGGGCGCAGGTCTTCCTGGACGGCCAGTACCTCGGCGTCTGCGACGACTTCGACGGCTTCCCGGACTACCTCTGGCTGGAGCCCGGGACGTACGACCTGGTGTTCTTCCACGAGGGGTTCCGGACCGTCGCGCACCAAGTCACGGTGCGCCCCGGGGTGAGGATCGACTTCAATGACCGGATGGTCCCGGGGGACGCGGTGCGCCCGGAGGATCTCCCTTCGAAGTCGACCGTGCGGCGCGACGAGCGCCTGCGGCGGGACCGGGAGGCGGCCGCGGAGGCGCGGGCGGCGGAGGCGGCCCGCGGGGAGGCGTGGCGCACCCGGCGGGAGAGCGCGCGCCCGGAGGCCGAGGCCTCCGCGCCGGGCCCGGACCTGCTCGATGCGCGGGCCGAGCCGGGCCGGCTGCAGCTGCGGGTCGTGCCGCCGGACGCCTCGATCTACCTCGACGGCCGCTTCCTCGGCACCGGCGAAGAGCTGGCCCGGCTCCACTCGAGCCTCTTGGTCGACCCCGGGAGCCACCGGCTCCAGATCGTGCGGCCCGGCTACGAGAGCGTCGAGAAGGAGTTCGTCGCCGTCGCCGGCGAGCCGATCGAGCTGCGGCTGGAGCTGGAAGAGGAGTGAGGCCGGCGCCGCCTCAGGCGGCGGGCGGAGTGTAGCTGCGCTCGAGCCGCAGGAGCCAGCGCTTCTTCGCCTCGCCGCCGACGTAGCCGCCCAGCCCGGCCTTGCTCGGCACCACCCGGTGGCAGGGCAGGAGGATCGGGATCGGGTTGGCGAGGAGGATCGCGACCACCTGCCGGTAGGCCGAGGGCCGGCCGACGGCGGTCGCGATCTCTTTGTAGGTGCGGGTGCGGCCGAAGGGAATGCGCACCGTCTCGCGCAGGACCCGGCGGGCGAACGCGTCCACGCCCGACGGGCCGAGGTCGTGCTCGAGCTCCAGGTGACGGCGCACCCCGGCGAAATACTCCAGAAGCCTCCCGAGCACCTCGTCGAGAGCGTCGCTCACCGCCATCTTCGCCAGCGGAACGAACTGCCGGCGCTCGCGCGGCGGCGGGGAGAGGACGAGACGGGTCACCACGGAGCCGCGCAGCTCGAGCCCGATGCTGCCGATCGGGGACGGGAGGAGGATCCGGACAGGCGCTACCTCCGGCACGGCGGCCGGGCCCGGATCGATCGGGACCTGCTGCGGCGGGAACACCGGCGGGGAAGGTATCACGGCGCGGGGGGGCTTCGCCACACCTGCGGATGGGGGGGCGGCTCGGCGGGGCCCGGAGGGTCCGGGGCCTCCGAGGGCCGCTCCAGGTACCGCTGCCGCGAGGCGAGAACCCGGGCCACGTAGGCGCGGGTCTCGCGGAAGCCGATCCGGGCCAGGAGCTCCGCGGGGCCGGCGCCGGACCCGCCCGCCAGCCAGCGGTCGGCCTGGGTCTCGCCGGCGTTGTAGGCCGCGACGAGCGCGGCGGTGCGCCCCGGGTACCGCCGGGCGAGCTCTGCCAGGTGGGCGGCGGCGAGCTCCAGGGCGACCTCGGGCCGGTCGAGGTCGGCGGCGCGCAGAGCCGGGCGCCCGAGCCGGGCGGCCACCCGCCGCGCGGTGGGGAGCACGAACTGGGCGAGCCCCCTGGCGCCGGCGGGGGAGAACGCCTCCGGGTCGAAGCGGCTCTCCTCGCGGACGATGGCGAGCAGGAGGGCCGGCTCCAACCCGTGGCGCGCCGCTGCGTCCGCCACGAGGTCGGGGTACGGATCGGGGGCGAGGGCCCGGCGCAGCGCGGCGGACCAGAGCGGCTCGGGGAGCTCCCGCGCGGCCGCGCTCGCGGCGCTCTCGGCGAGCGCCAGGGCCTGTCGATGGGCCCCGGCCGCGGCGAGCCGCTCCACGGCAGCGAGCGCCAGGCCGGGGTCGCGGGCGGGGAAGTGGGCCGGGGCGGCGCCCGCTCCTTCCCGCCAGAGGCCGAGGCCGAGGAGCAGCGTGGCGGCGTCGCGGCGCGGCGAACGCCAGAGGGGCCAGGACGGCGGCGTCGCCGGCCGCGCCGCACCCGCTCGGCTTCCGGGGCCGAGGCGCCGGGCGGCGGCCTCCGCCCGGGTCTCCTCGCCGAGCCCCCGCCAGATCGCCCAGGCGCGCCGGGGAGCGGCGTCGAGAGCGGCACGGCGGGCGGTGGCGGCGAGGCGCGCATCGGCTCGCAGCCGTTCGCCGGCCTCGACCGCCAGGGGGTGGAACGGAGCGTGCTCGATCGCGCTCGCGTAGGCGGCCACGGCGGCCGCGGCACGGCCGGATCCCTCGTGGCGCCGTCCCGACCAGTAGTCGAGCTCCGCGGCCGGGAGCGCCCGCGTGGCGCGGGCCCGCTCGAGCCAGGCCCCGGCCCGGTCGCGGCGCCCGGCGGCGCGATCGGCGGCGGGCGCGCCGGGGGGGGCGCGGGCCCGCGCCGCCGCCGGGCGCGGGCGCCGCGCCCGCGCCGCGCGCGCGGCG
>JAHDVN010000435.1 GCA_023384635.1 Thermoanaerobaculia bacterium | reverse complement strand
AAACCTCGCCTTCGTCGAGGCGTTCGCGGACGGCGACCTCCAGGGGCCGCTCGCGATCGACCGGCTCGGCGGCGCGCGCGCCGTCGCGGTGAGCCCGGAGGGAGGCCACCTTTACGTCGCCGCCGAAGGGGACGGGGCGATCTCCGTCTTCCGGCGCGCCGCGGTCGCGACCGACCCGGGCTTCGGCCGTCTCACCTATCTCGGGGCGCGGCACGCGGCCGAGGCCCCGGTGGGACCGGGCGGCCTCCCGAGCGGCCTCGCCGGGGCGCGGAGCCTCGCGATCGCGGCCGACGGCCAGCACGTCTACGCCGCGGGCGGCGCGAGCGACGCGGTGGTCGTCTTCCAGCGCAACCCGACGACCGGCGCGCTCAAGTTCCTCGAGTCGCGGGCGGACGGCACGGTGGGCCCCTGCCTGCCGGTGGGCAACAGCTGCATCGTGAGCAGCCTCGACGGCGCCGCCGGCGTGGCGGTGAGCCCGGCCGGGGGGCACGTCTACGTCGCCTCCGCCGGGGACAGCGCGATCGCCGCCTTCGAGCGCGCAGGCGCCCCGCCGGCCTTCTCCTTCGTGGGCGGCCGGCCCGGCCAGAGCCCCCCGCAGCCGGTGCGCGACGGCGACCCGCTCGCCCCGAGCGGAGCCGTCGACGGCATCGAGAGCGCCAGCGCCGTGGCGGTGAGCGGCGACGGCCGCTGCCTCTTCGCGCTCGGCCTCGGCGACCGGGCGATCGCGGCCTTCCGCCGCGACGCCGCCAGCGGTGATCTCCAATTCGCCGGCCGGTGGCGCGAGGGCGACGGCGGCGTCGACGGGCTGGAGGGTCCCACCGGCCTCGACGTCTTCGGCGCCACGGTCTACGTCACGAGCGCCTCGGTGGAGGCCTCCGAGAACGCGCTGGCGGTCTTCCGCCACGAGACCGATCCGGCGAGCCCGGAGCACTGCCAACTCACGCCGGTCGAGGTGGAGCGCGACGGGCAGAACGGCGTCAGCGGTCTCTTCGGGGCCTCGGCGGTGGCGGTGAGCGGCGACGGCGCGCACGTCTACGTCGCCAGCCGGTATCCTGGCGCGGTGGCGGTCTTCGCCCGCAGCGCCATCGACGGCGCCGTCACCTTCGTCGAGCGCAAGGAGTCGGGGATCGCGGGCGTCACCGGGCTGCGCGGCGCCCACGGCGTGGCCATCTCGACCGACGGCGCGCACGTCTACGTCGCGGCCTCGGTGGACGACGCGATCGTCGCCTTCCGCCGTACGGCGAATCCGGGCGATCCGGCGACCTTCGGCCGCCTCACGCAGATCCAGGTGGTGCAGGACAGCGGCACGACCTCGCCCGTGCCCGGGGCGGTCTTCGTGGCCGGGCTCGATCGCGTCATCGGCCTCGCGGCGAGCCTCGAGGCGGACGGACCGGGGAGCCGGAACCTCTATGCCGCGAGCCAGACAGGCGACGCGCTGCTGGTCTTCCGGCGCAACGCCGACGACGCCAGCCCCGACCACGGTCGGCTCTCGCTGCGGCAGAGCTTCTTCGACGGCGCCGGCGGCGTGGACGGCCTCTCCGGGGCGCGCGCGGTGCGCGTGAGCCGCGACGGGAAGAACGTCTACGTGGCGGGCGAGGACGACGACGCCCTCGCCGTCTTCTCGCGCGAGGAGGTGGGCGGCACGCTGACCTTCGTCGAGGCGCGCTTCGACGGTGTCGGCGGCGTCGACGGCCTCGACCAGGCCTACGGCGTCGCGGTCGCCCCGAGCGGCCAGTACGTCTACGTCGCCGGGCTCGGCGACGACGCCATCGCGGCCTTCGGCCGGGTCTCCGCCTCGCGCTGCACCGGCAGCGGGGTGGGCAACCTCGTGGACACGGTCGACATCGCGGCGGGCGGACGGTTGCTCTACACCGTGACTGCCACCATCGATCCGGCCGCCGTGGGCCTGCTGGTCAACGAGGCCACGGTGACGGTGGCCGGCGCGGTGACCGAGCCGCCGGCGGTGCACGAGGCCGGCGCCTGCCCGGACAACCCGCCAGGGAGCGACAACAACTTCTGCCGCGACGTCGACCAGCTCGCCCCGGTGGCCGACCTCGCCCTCGACAAGACCGACAACCGCACGGTGGCGGTGCCCGGCGAGTCGCTGACCTACCGGCTGACGGTGGCCAACGACGGCCCGAGCAACGTGGTCGGGGCGATCGTCCACGACGACCTCTCGGCGATCTTCCCCGACGGCGCCACCTGGAGCTGCGTGGCGGCCCCGTCCGGGGCGCTCTCCTTCCTCGCCTCGTACGCCGACGGCGCGGCGCAGTCCGTGCCCGCGGCGACGCTCGAAGGTCTCGACGGGGCCTCCGGGGTGGCGATCTCGCCCGACGGTCTCCATGCCTACGTGACGGGCCTCGGCGACGACGCGGTGGCGGTCTTCGCCATCGACCCGGCGACCGGCGCGCTCACCTTCCAGGAGGCGGTGCAGAACGGGATCGCCGGCCTCCAGGGCCTGGACGGCGCGAGCCCGATCGTGGTCTCGGCCGACGGCGCCCACGTCTACGTGGGAGCCCGTCTCGACGACACCGTGCTCGCCTTCACGCGCGACACCGATCCGCTGAGCCCCGGCTTCGGCGGCCTCGGCCTGTTGCAGGTGGTGCAGCTCGCCGGCAGCCCGGCGCCGATCGCCGGCAGCCTCCCGGTGCCGGACCTCGACCAGCCGGTCGACCTGGCGCTCGCCCCCGACCCCGACGGGCCGCTCGGGCCGCTGGTCGGCGGCGAGCAGCTCTACGTCGCGGCGGCGAACGCCAA
>JAHDVN010000434.1 GCA_023384635.1 Thermoanaerobaculia bacterium | reverse complement strand
GAGACGTGCGGCGAGATCGGGCGGATTGCCGGCCACGCGGAAGATCGCGGTGCCCGCCGCCCAGTCGCGTCCGGCGAGGCGGAACGGCCGGCCCGCCACCTGCACCCGCAGCCCATCGGCCAGCGCCGCCACCGTGGCGCTGGCGGTGCCGAGGCCCCAGGGGGCGAGGTAGGCGACCCGGGCCGGCGGCAGGGGCGCGGGCGGGGCCGCCGGCGCCTCCGGATCGAACCGCTCGCGCCGTCCGGCCAGCTCGCCTGCGACCGGCACCGCCTCGAGGTCGGCGAGCTCGGCCAGGCTCCAGGCGGTCACGTCGTAGATCTCGTCGCCCAGCCGCTTGCGCCGGCGCCGGTCCTGCTCGGCCACGAAGTCGGCGTCGAGCGGCGTGTGCGCCTCGAGCAGCGTGCGGGCGAGCCGCCCCCCCGGCTGCGCCAGCGGCACCGCGAAGCTGCCGGCCGGGAAGCTGCGCCCGCCGGTTCGCAGCGGCTCGACGGCGCGCTCGACCTCGAGCCCCTGGAGCGCCAGCGCCCGCGCGATCCGCTCCGCCCGCGCCGGGTCGTCGCCGGCCGGCAGCACGAACGCCGAGGCCGCCCCCCAGCGGCCCTCGGCCACCGCCGCCCGGCGCTCGGCGAGGAAGCCGGCGAGCAGCTCCCGGCGGTTCCGGGCGGCGGTCGCGAGCGTGGCCATCGCCGCCGTGAAGTGCTGGCCGACCGCCTGCTCGTAGGTGAGCAGGCTGTCGTCGAGGCGCCGGAAGACGAGCCCGCGGGTCGAGGCCTGCTCGAAGGTCATGCCGATCGCGCCCTGGAAGAGCGGCCAGCTCTCGCCGTAACCGGGGTAGAAGGCGTCGAAGATCTCGCCCGCGAAGTAGGGGAAGCCGCGGGCGTCGAACGCCTCGGCGTTGGCGGCGCCGAAGAGCCGGAGCCAGCGGCGCTGGGCGGGGCTCACCGCCGGGTGGATCGGCTCGGAGGGGGGGGCGAAGAAGTAGGTCGCGTCCCCCCACATCTCGTGCAGGTCGACCACGACCTGCGGGCTCCACGCGCGGAAGATCCGCCCCTTGCCGACCGTCTCGGGCTGCGACATCACGATCCAGTCCCGGTTCATGTCGAAGAGGTAGTGGTTGCCCCGCCCGCCCGGCCACGGCTCGTCGTGCTCGGCGGCGGCCGGCTCGGGGTCCGGTGCGGCGGCGCGGCCGAGCAGCGTCTGGTGGAGGAAGCGGGCGCGGCCGTCCGGGTTCTGCAGCGGATCGATCAGCACCACCGCCTCGGCGAGGATGAGGTCGACCTCGGGGTCGCCCTCGGCCGCGAGCAGGTGGTACGCCTGCGCCAGCGCCGCCTCGCTCGGCGAGATCTCGTTGCCGTGGACCGCGTGGAGCATCCAGACCGCGACCGGCAGCTCCCGCAGCAGCCGCGCCTCGGCGGCGGGGTCGAGCCCGCGCGGGTCGGCCAGCCGCGCGAGCCCGGCGCGGACCTCCTCGATCCTCGCCATCCGCTCCGGCGAGGCGATCGCCAGCAGGTGCAGCGGCCGCCCCTCCCAGCTGCGGGCGTACTCGACCAGCCGCGCGCGGTCGGGCGCGGCGGCGGCCAGCGCCTGCAGATAGGCGGCGATCCCCTCGGGCGAGGTGATCTCGCTGCCGAGCTCGTGGCCGAGCACGGCGCGCGGCGTCGGGATGGCGGGGTCGTAGGCGGCGGCCGGTGCGAGGGGCGAGCCGGCCAGAGCGCTGGCGAGGACGACGGCGGCGAGCAGGGACACGGATCCTCCGATCCCGGGCCGGCAGCCTCGCCGTCCCGGCCCGGCGATCGTAGCGCGGCGGCGGGCCCGCCGTGGAACCCCGGCGCCGCCCTCGCGTAGAAGGGAGCGGGAGGTGCCTCCATGTCCTCGACCCCTCGCCCCCTGCGCCGCTCGCCCGACCGCCGGATGATCGCCGGCGTCATCGGCGGCCTCGCGGAGTACTTCGACCTCGACGCCACGGTGCTGCGGGTGGTCTACGTGATCGGCTCGATCCTCTCGGCCGCCTTCCCGGGGATCCTCGTCTACCTCCTGCTCTGGATCGTCGTGCCGCTGCGCCGGCCCGGGGAGTAGCGCGGCGCTGCGCACCCGGCACGCCCCTGGTACCATCGGATCGACGGCCCGGCCCGCGCCCCCTGGCGACGCCGGGCCGTCCCACGCCATGACCGCACGCTTCGCCATCAACGGCCTCGGACGGGTGGGGCGCGCCCTGGTGCGCGTGGCCCGCCGCTACCCCGGACTCGAGCTGGTGGCCGCCAACGACCCCGCCTCCCCCGAGCAGGTGGCGCGGCTGCTGCGCCACGACACGGTGCACGGCGGAGCGCGCGGCGAGATCGGCTGGGAGGAGGGGGCAGTCCGGCTCGACGGCCGGCGGGTCCCGCTCTCGGCGGCGCTCGCCCCGGAGGAGATCGACTGGGGCGGGGCGGCGCCGGAGATCGTGGTCGAGGCCACCGGCCGCTTCCGCCGCCGGGATCTCGCCGCCCTGCACCTGCGGGGAGGCGTCGCGCGGGTGATCGTCTCGGCGATCATGCCCGACGCCGACGCCACCTTCTGCGTCGGCATCAACCACGAGAGCTTCGACCGCGCGCGCCACCGCGTGGTCTCGAACGCCTCCTGCACGACGAACTGCCTAGCCCCCCTGTTGCGGGTCCTCGACCGCGCCTTCGGCGTCGAGCTGGCGCTGATGAACACCGTGCACTGCGTCACCAACAGCCAGAACCTGGTCGACATGGCGCACCCCGACCCGCGCCGCGCGCGCGCCGCCGCGGCGACC
>JAHDVN010000433.1 GCA_023384635.1 Thermoanaerobaculia bacterium | reverse complement strand
CGCCGCCCGCGGGCGCCATGCCGCCGGCCGGTGGCGGCGCGGGGGTCTCGAAGGAGAGGACGGCCGGCTGGCGCGCCGGTGCGGCGTCGCCGGCCGGGGGAGCGGGCTTCTCGCCGCAGCCGGCGGCGAGCAGGGCGAGGGCGAAGAGGGGGACGAAGGGTCGCATCGGGCTCCTCCGGAAAGGGATCGTTCGGGTCCGGTTGATGTCGTCCCGGCGGGGCCGGCCCGCCGGGGGGCCTATACTCTCCCGTTCGTGCCCGGCGCTGTCAACGAGACCCCGTACACCGCGCCGCCCCGCGCCCGCTTCTTCGCGCGCCTGGGGCCGGGCGGCTTCTCGTCGCTCTCGCTCGCCGCGGCCCTCGCCCTCCTCGGCCTCGGGCTGCCGCTCCTGCCGCGCCTGAAGAGCGTGCTCGCGGCCGCGGAGGGGGAGGAGCCCGCCCCCGCCGACGCGATCCTGGTTCTCGGCCGCAAGCTCGAGGGCGACGCGCCCACGGAGGTCTTCGTCGCCCGCCTCGCCCACGCCGCGGAGCTCTGGCGCGCCGGCTGGGCGCCGCGGCTCTGGGTGGCGGGCGGCATCACGGGCACGGCTTCGCGCAGCGAGGCGGCGGCGGGGCGCGACTGGCTGGTGGCGCAGGGGATTCCGGCCGACGCGATCGAGCTCGAGGAGCACAGCCAGCACACGCTGGAGAACCTCTTCCACGTCCGCGGGCGGCTGCGCGAGCGGGGCGAGAGCCGCCTGATCCTGGTTTCCGATCCGCTCCACGTCGCTCGCGGCGCGACCATGGCCCGCGGCTTCGGCCTGGAGGTCCGCACCTCGCCGACCCCGCACGCCCCGCCCCGGCGAGGGAGCTTCGGCTGGTGGCACCGCGCGCTCCGCGAGGCGTTCTTCCTCCACTGGTACCACACCGGCATCGCCTGGAACCGCCTGATCGGCTCCGAGCGCAAGCTGGCGCGCGTGACCTGAGCCGGACGGGAGATCGGGGCTAGACTCCCGGTCAGCCCGTGGCTCAGATCTCGGATCGCCCGTCACCCTGCCCGGAGGGCAGCCTCTCCGCCGAGGAGGCCCGCTTCGACCGGGCCCGCCGGCGCCTGGGGCTCTGGCTCGGCCCGCTCGCCTTCGCGCTGCTCCTCGCATTTCCGCCGGAGAGCCTCGGCTCGGCGGCAGCCCGCCTGGCCGCGGTGGTCGCCTGGGTCCTCGTCTGGTGGATCACCGAGGCGGTGCCGCTGCCGGTGACCGCCGTCCTCGGCCCGGCGCTCGCGGTCGTCCTCGGCGTGGTGCCGGTGCGCGAGGCGTTCGCCCCGTTCGGCGACCCGATCATCTTCCTCTTCCTCGGCTCGTTCCTCCTCGCTCGCGCCATGAGCGCCCACGGCCTCGACCGGCGCCTCGCGCGCGCCGTGCTCTCGATCCCGGCCGCGAGCTCGTCGCCCGCGCGGGTGGTGGTGGCGTTCGCCGTGCTGGCGGCCTCGCTCTCGATGTGGCTCTCGAACTCGGCGGCGACGGCGATGCTCTACCCGATCGCGCTCGGCGTCGTCGGGAGCCTCGCGCCGGGAGGCGAGCGCAGCCCCGCGCTCACCCGCGCCGTCCTCCTCGCCTGCGCCTACGGCGCCTCGATCGGCGGCATCGGCACGCCGGTCGGCTCGCCCCCGAACCTGGTGGCGATCGGGCAGATCTCCTCGCTTGCCGGGATCCGCGTCGGTTTCGTCCCCTGGTTGCTGCTGGCCCTGCCTCTCGTGATCGCGATGCTGGTCGCGGCCCTGGCGGTCCTGGCGTTCCGCCTCCGCCGCCTCGGCGGCCGGAACGCGCCCACCGCCGGCGCCGCGCACGCGGGCCCCGCCCCCGGGCCGATGAGCCTCGGCGAGCGGAGCGTCACCGCCGCCTTCCTCCTGACCGTCACCCTGTGGGTGGGGCCCGGCATCCTGGCCCTGCTCCTCGGGGGCGACCACCCGGTGGCCGCCGCGCTGGCCCGCGCGCTGCCGGAGGGGGTGGCCGCGGTGCGCGGCGCCTCGCTCCTCGTCCTCCATCCGGCGGGCGGCGGGGAGGGTCGGCGGGCGCTCACCTGGGGCGAGGCGGTGGAGATCGACTGGGGGACGCTGCTGCTCTTCGGCGGCGGCCTCTCGCTCGGCGGGGCGATGTTCCGCACCGGGCTGTCGGAGGCCGTGGGCCAGGGGCTGGTCTCGGCGACCGGGGTCTCGACCACGGCCGGCCTCACGATCGTCTTCACGGTGTTCGCCATCTTCTTCACCGAGGTGACCTCGAACACCGCCGCGGCCACGATGCTCGTGCCGCTCGCGATCGCCGCCGCCCAGGCGGCCGGCGCCTCGCCCTTGGAGCCCGCCCTAGGCTGCGCGCTCGGCTGCAGCATGGCGTTCATGCTCCCCGTGGCCACGCCGCCGAACGCGATCGTCTACGGCTCCGGCCGCGTCCCGCTCCCCGCGATGGTGCGCGCCGGCTTCCTCCTGAACCTGGCCGCCTGCGCTCTCATCCCGGCCGGCGTGCTGCTGCTCGTGCCGCTCGTCTTCCGCTGACCGCCCGGCGGTCCTCGGTGGGGAATCCCTGTCGTAAGATCCCCCCCGGAAGCGCTCGGGGGCTGGTGCTCTCCGCGGTCTTCAAAACCGTTGTCCGGCTCCGGTTCCGGGGTCGGGGGTGGGTTCGATTCCCATGCGCTTCCGCCAGGTCTTCCCCCCAGTTTTCCTTTCCCCTCCGAATGAGCAGGGCTGACCTCCAGGCGGTTCCCTACCCGGGGCACAAGAGCCGGATGCCAGCCCTTGATGGTTTGCGG
>JAHDVN010000432.1 GCA_023384635.1 Thermoanaerobaculia bacterium | reverse complement strand
CTCGATCGCCGCAACCTTCGTCCGGGTGATGGATCCCGGCGGCTGGGCCTGGGTCGTCGAGGGTCCGGAGACGGCGCCCGAAACCGGCGAGGCCCGCTGGGAGGACGGCGGCCGCACGAGCCGCGTGCAGGTCCGGCTCGAGGCGGGCCGCAGCTACGTCGTCTGGATCAACTCGCCGCAGTTCTCCTACTTCCGCGATCCGTCCGGGGTCGCGGCGACGCCGTTGCGCTGGACCTTCTCGACCCGTGGTGCGCCGGCCACCGCCGGGCCGGCGCCGATCGCGCTGCTGCGCGGCTCGCAACCCTCCGGTCCGCCGCGGGTCGTGCGCCTCGCGCCGGCCGACGGCGCCGTGGACGTCGACCCCGCAACCGCCGAGCTGCGCGCGACGTTCGACCGCCCGATGGCCGAGGGCTGGTCGTGGGTGACCGAGGGGCCGGAGACCTTCCCCGAGACCACGGGGCGCGCCTTCCTCACCTCCGACGGCACCCAGGCAGTTCTGCCGGTCCGCCTCGAGCCGGGGCGCACCTACGTGATCTGGCTCAACAGCGAGGAGTTCCGCAACTTCCACGATCGCGACGGGCGCGAGCTCGCCCCCGTGCGCTGGACCTTCGCGACGCGGCCGGGAGGGCCGTGAGCCCCTCCCCCGCCCGCTCCCGGCCGACGGCCGGTCCAACTCCCTTCCCGCCTCACCTTCCGGGAGACTCCCGATGAAGCGCTCGCTCCAGCTCCTCGCCTCGCTCAAGCTGACCGTGGTCCTCATCCTGCTCCTCGCCTTCGTCCTCGCCTGGGGGACGATCGTCGAGTCGCTGCACGGCCGCGAGCGGGCCGCCCTCATCTACTACGCGCCCTGGTTCTTCGCGCTGCAGGGGCTCTTCGCGCTCAACCTGCTGGCGGCGCTCGTCGACCGCTGGCCGCGCGACCGCTCCCGCATCGGCTTCGCGATCACCCACGCCTCGATGCTCCTGATCCTGGCCGGCGCGCTCGTCACTCTCGTCTACAAGGTCGAGGGCCAGATGCCGCTCTGGGAGGGGCAGCGCTCGCGCGTGGTCTTCGAGCCCGCGGGGGCCTCGGAGGCCGGGCAGTTCGAGCTGCCGTTCGCGGTGCGGCTCGACGACTTCCAGATCGACACCTACCAGGGGACCCGCCGCCCGGCAATGTTCCGCAGCCTGGTGACGGTGGAGGACGGGAGTCCCCGGCCCGGGGTGATCCAGATGAACCAGCCGCTCTCCCACGGCGGCTACCGGTTCTTCCAGAGCAGCTACCAGGTGCAGGGAGGGCGCGAGATGTCGATCCTCTCCGTGGCGCGCGACCCCGGCCAGCCGGTCGTCTTCCTCGGCTACACGCTCCTGGTGGCGGGGATGATCGTGGTCTTCGCCACCCGCCTCTCGCAGCTGCGCGCCGCGCGGAAGGGAGCCGAGGGAACGCCGGTGCAGCTCGGCGGGCGCCCCGGCACGGCCGCGCTCCTGGCGCTCGCCCTCGCCGCGGGAGGGAGCCTCGCCGCGGGGGCCGCGGAAATCCCGCCCCCCGGGCTCGTGGCGAAGCTGCGGGCCCTGCCCGTGCAGCACGACGGGCGCACGATGCCGTTCGACACCCAGGCGCGGGAGGCGGTGCGCACCGTCACCGGCCAGCGCGCCTGGCCCGGAATCGACCCGGTGGCGATGGCGCTCGGCTGGACGACCGACCCGCAGGGTTGGAGCCGTCAGCCGATCGTCCAGGTGGGCGGCCGCGAGGTCGCCGCCGCCATCGGTCTCTCGGGTGCCGGCCGCTGGGCGAGCTTCGAGGCGATCGCCGGCAGCCCCGGCTTCGCCGCCGCGTCGGAGCGGGCGCACGCCAAGCAGGAGGCCGAGCAGCGGCTCGACGCGGTCGAGGAGGACCTGCTCGAGCTCGAGGGGCGCCTGGTCGCCCTCGACGCCTTCCTGCGCGGCCGCGCCATCCGGGCCGTTCCGGGCGCGGATGCGAACGCCGCCTGGCAGCCGGCTCCGGCGCGCGACGCGGCGGCGCTGGCCGCGCTCGAGGCGCGGATCCGCGCCAACGCGCCGGCCTTCTACCCGACCGGCGAGGCGATCGACCGGGAGCTGCGGTACAACGCGGTGCGGCCGACGCGGCTCGCCTGGCTGCTCCTGCTCCCGGCGGCGGCCGCCGCCGCGCTCACTCTCGAGCGCGACCGCTGGCGGCTCGACTGGGCGGTGCGCGCGGGGCTCGCCGGCGGCTTCCTCGCCCTCACCTGGGGAATCTGGCAGCGCTGGCAGATCGCCGGCCGCATCCCGGCGTCGAACATGTACGAGTCGATGCTCTTCCTCGGCTGGGGGGTGGCGCTGCTCGGCGTGATCGCGATCGCGCTCCGCAACCGGATGCTCGCCCTCAACGCCGCCGGCACCGCGGCGCTCGCGGTGCTGCTGCTCGACCTGCTGCCGATGGACCCGTTCATCCACCCGATGCCACCGGTCCTCTCCGGCACCCCCTGGCTCGCGATCCACGTGCCGATCATCATGGTCGGCTACGCGACGCTGGCGATGGTGACCGTCTTCGGCCATCTGGTCGTGGGGCTCGAGATCTTCGCCCCGGAGCGCCGCCAGCTCGCCCGGCGCTGGAGCGAGCTGCTCTACCTCTACACCCACGTCGGCTCGATCCTGCTGCTGGTGGGGATCCTCACCGGCTCGATCTGGGCCGCCTCGTCGTGGGGCCGCTACTGGGGCTGGGACCCGAAGGAGGTCTGGTCGCTGGTGGCATTCCTCGCCTACATGGCGATCCTGCACGCCCGATGGGACGCCCAGATCAAGCCG
>JAHDVN010000012.1:21640-24591 GCA_023384635.1 Thermoanaerobaculia bacterium | reverse complement strand
CGACCCGACGCCGCGGGGTGGGGGCGGCGGGGCCGGTGGCGGCCGGCGGCCGCGTGGCGGGGAGCGGGGACGGGCCGCGCGGCCCGTCCCCTTCTCTCGTCTGCGCCGGGCGCTCCCGGTCTCGCCGTTGCTATGCTGCGGGCGATGAGTGACCAGAGAGTCTGCGAGCGTCTCGGGGACGCCGTCGGCGGCACGCCTCTCGTGCGCCTGCGGCGGTCGGTCCCCGGCTTCTCCGGCGAGGTCTACGCGAAGCTCGAGTTCCTCAACCCGGGGGGCAGCGTGAAGGACCGGATCGCCCGGCACATGATCGAGAGGGCGCTGGCCGACGGCCGTCTGCGGCCGGGGGGCGTCGTCGTGGAGGCCTCGTCGGGCAACACCGCGATGGGCCTGGCGATGGTCGCGGTCGAGCACGGCCTGCGCTGCGTGATGGTGGTGCGCCGCCAGACCAGCCGGGAGAAGCTCGACTGCCTGCGGGCGATGGGGGTCGAGCTGGTGCTGGTCGACGGCGACCTGCCGCCCGAGCACCCGGAGAGCTACAACCGCAAGGCGCGGGAGCTCGCGGCGTCGATCCCCGGTGCCTTCTTCCCCGACCAGCACAACAACCGGGAGAACAACGACGCGCACTACCTGACCACCGGCCCCGAGATCTGGCGCCAGATGGACGGCCGGATCGACGTCTTCGTCTGCGGTATCGGCACCGGTGGCACGGTCTCCGGCGTCTCGCGCTACCTCAAGGAGCAGGACCCGCGCGTGCGGGTGGTGGCGGTGGACGTGGCCGGCTCGGTCTTCACGGACCACTTCCGCACCGGCCGGCACGGCGCTCCCGGGCGCTACCTCCTCGAGGGTCTGGGTGACGAGGAGGTCATCGCCTGCCCCGAGTTCGAGCGCATCGACGAGATGCTGCAGGTCACCGACCGGGAGGCGTTTCTCGCCGCCCGCGATCTCGCCCGCAGCGAGGGAATCCTCGCCGGCGGTTCGAGCGGTGCCGCGCTCTGGGGAGTGCGGCAGGTGATCGCGGGGCTGGGCCGCCCGGCGCGCGTCGCCACGATCTTCTGCGATTCGGGCACGCGCTACCTGAGCTCGATCTACTGCGACGACTGGATGCGCCGCCACGGCTTCCTCGACGGCGCCGCGGCGGCGCCCCCGCTCAGCGCCCGGCCGTGACCTCGACCTTGTAGGCCGGCGGCGCGGAGCGCGCCTCGGCCAGGAGCAGGAGGCGCCGCACCGCCTGGAGGCGCGCCAGACGCAGCCCCGCCGCCGCGGCTGCCAGCGCCTGCTGGACGGCGAAGGCGAGCGCGAGCCCCAGCCAGCTGCCGGTGGCGATCAGGGCCGCCGACCAGGCCCCTGCCAGCAGGAGGACCCGCGCCGTGCCGTAGGCGACGTAGAGCAGGGCGAGCGCGGGTGCGAGCCGCGGCAGACGCGCGAGCGCCGCGAGCGCGGGTCGCAGCCAGTCGGCCGGGCCCCGCTCGACCAGGCGGGCGCGCGAGATGTCGAGCAACGAGCGGACCGCGAAGAGCAGCACGACGACCAGCGAGCCGATGGCGGCGACGCCGAGGGCGTTCGGTGCCTCGTCTCCGGCCAGCGAGCGCGCCGCGCCGAGGAGGCGCAGGCCGAGGGCGGCGGAGAGGGCGTAGCCCGCCAGCGCGAGCAGCGAGAGCGCGCTCGCGGGGAGGGCGAAGCGCGCGGCGGCGGCGAGCAGCGCCCCGGGGCCGACCGAGCGCTTCCGCAGGGCATCCAGGCCGGCGCACTGGAGCGGCCCGTGGAGCAGCCCGAGGAGGGCCGCGCAGGCGAGCGCGCTCGCCGGCAGGGCGTGCGCGGCGAGCGCGCGCACGAGGTCGGAGAGCTCGCCGCCGTGCAGGAGCAGGGAGAGGTCCGGCGGGGCGAGCAGGCCGGGGGCGGCGAGTCCGAGGTCGGCCGCCCCGGCGGCGCCGGCATCCGGAGCGAAGTCGAGGGCACGGGCCAGTGGGCGGCGTGCGGGGGCCACGACGAGCCAGGCGGAGAGCAGGCCCGGGGCGGCCAGGGCGGCCGCGAGGCCGGGGCGCCGCGCCGTCTCCGCCACCGCCCTCCAGAGCGCACCGCCGGCGTCGCGCGGCCTCATGCCAGGTCCGCCAGAGCCTCGAGGAAGAGCTGGGCGAGGATCCGCAGCCGCTGCAGCGCG
Source organism: Thermoanaerobaculia bacterium (assembly GCA_023384635.1). Taxonomy (GTDB): domain Bacteria; phylum Acidobacteriota; class Thermoanaerobaculia; order Multivoradales; family JAGPDF01; genus JAAYLR01. Next base: position 22,433 of record JAHDVN010000012.1, on the reverse strand, counting down.
CGGCGGCGCGGCCGGGGATCGGGATCGACGAGCCGGGCGTCGTCGAGCCGGCTCGCGGCCAGCGGCGAGGAGCGCGAGGGCTCGAGCCGGACCGCGACGAGCCGGGGGCCCTCGCTGTGGATCCGGAGCCAGTCGTCCCGGCCGTCCCAGCGCACGTGGCGCCGGGTGCCGTCGGCGAACCGGAGCTCGATCGTGAGCGGCAGCCTCGGCCCGCCGCGGTGGACGATGGTGGTCCGCCCGAGCTCGACGCCGGGCCGCGTCGGGTCGGGCTGGCTGGCGGCGACCACGACGCCGACATCGACCAGGGCGGCGCCGCCCGCGAGCTCCTGCCAGAGGCCGGAGAGGTCCTCCCCGGTGACGCTGCCGAGGGCACGCAGGAGGTCGTCGGTGCCGGCGGGGCCGTGCCGAGGTCGCTGCGCCAGCAGGTCGAGAGCGCGGTCGAACTCGGCGCGGCCCATCCTCGCCTCGATCTCGGCCAGGGCGAGAGCGATCGCGTCGCGGGCGAGCCGGTCGGAGCCGGCGCCGGGGTGCCGCTCCGCGGCGGCCCAGGCGACGGGGCCGACGGGGCCGGCCGCCGCGAGTCGGGCGCGCATCGCGGCGAACGGATCGAGGGGAGCCAGCGGCAGCGGGAGGGCGAGGCCGCCGACGCGCACTCCCGCCGGCAGGCCTCCGCCGCGCTCCTGGGCCCGGCGCGCGGCGGTGTAGGCGGCGAGGCCCTGGCCGAGGAGCGCTTCGCCGGTCTCGCCGGGGGTGGCGAGCGGGAGGGCCGGGCCGAGGTGCACCGGCGGGCCGC
>JAHDVN010000012.1:0-21630 GCA_023384635.1 Thermoanaerobaculia bacterium | reverse complement strand
CGCCGAGCTGGGCCACCCGCTCGCGGACCGCCGGGTCCGCCGCGGTAGCCGCCGGCCCCGGCGCGAGGGCGAGGGCGGCGAGGAGGAGCGCGAGCGGTGGGCGCAACGCGGTCCGGCTCAGCCGCCGAGGAGCGACCGCTTGAACGACTCGCCCGGCCCCGGACGCGGTCCGATCCAGCAGGCGAGGAGGGCGTCGGCGAAGTCCTTGCCGGGGATCCGGGCGCGCACGGCGCCGCCGACCTGGACCGACGTCCCCTCGCCGGGCAGGTAGGTGAGCACGACCTCCGTCCCCTCGGCGGCGTCGGCCATCTGCGTGCAGAGCTCGCCGAACTGCTGCCGGAGGGCCGCGGAGGGGTTCGCCGTGTTCGCGGCCAGCCCTTCGCTCCACCCCTCGCAGATCCGCGTCCGGTCCACCTCGCGCAGGAAGTGCATCACCATCCGGCGCGGCGCGTCGGCGGCGAGGATCGCGGCCGGATCCGACTGCTTCGCCGCGAGGTAGAGCCCGGCCACGTAGACCTTGATGCCGTAGCGGGAGCGGAGCCCGAGGCCGTTGAGGGCCAGGCTCTGTTCGCCGACGGTGGCGCGATCCGGCAGCGTCACCCCGGCGAGCGATCCGGCGCGAGCCTCCGCGGCGAGGAGACCCGCCGCGGCGAGGAAGAGGGTGGGGACGAGGAAACGCGATCGCATGGACGGGGCCTCCCTGGGAAGCGGCGGCGTGGGCTCGCGAGCTGCTGCGGTAGTCTAGCGACAGCGCCCGGCGATGCAAGAGACCGCGAACAGGGGGGCGGAGGGCCCCCTTCCCACGCCCACCGACGAGGCGCTCGCGCTGCTCGCCTGCGGAGGCTCGACGGAGGCGTTCGCCGAGCTCGTGCGCCGCTTCGAGCGGCCGGTCTTCGGGCTGGTGGTGCGCTTGGTGCGCGACCCCGCGCTCGCCGAGGACCTCGCACAGGAGGTCTTCCTGCGCGCCTGGCGGGCGCTCCCGACCTTCGACCCGGAGCGGCGGTTCGCGAGCTGGCTGCTGCGCATCGCCCACAACGGGGCGATCGACGCCTTGCGGCGGCGCCGCGCGGCGTTCCTCCTCCCGCTCGAGCCGCCCGGCGACGAGGAGGGGCGCGAGCGGGAGATCGCCGATCCCTCGGCGGTCGACCCCGAAGCGCGGGCGGTGGGGCGCGACCTCGCACGCGCCCTCGAGCGGGCGCTCGCCCGCCTGCGCCCCGAGTACCGGTCGGCGCTGCTGCTGCGGTTCCAGCGCCAGCTCGCGTACGAGGAGATCGCCGAGGTCCTGGGCCTGCCGCTGGGAACGGTGAAGACCTTCCTCCATCGCGGGCGGGCCGAGCTCGCGAGGGCGCTCGCGGTCGAGGGGTACCGGCTCCCCGGCGCGGGGAGTGAAACCGGGGGCCGGAAGGGAGCGTAGGGCGGGATGGACGGAACGGAGATGCGCGAGCACCGAGAGATCACCCCCGACGAGCTGAGCGCCTGGCTGCGCGCCGAGGCGGATGCGGACGTCCCGGAGGCCGACCGCCGCCTCGCGGCCCTCTTCGCCGCTCTCGACGAGCCGGCGCCGGCGGCGGGCTTCGCCGGCCGGGTGCTCGCGCGCATCGAGGGGGAGGAAGCGGTCTCGGGTTCGCGGCACCGCCGCTGGCGGCGCCTGCTGTTGGCTGCGGCGGCCCTGGTCGTGGCGGCGGGGTTTCCCTGGCTCCTCGCCGGTGCCGGTGCCGGTGGCGTCGGCGCCGCGGCGGCCGTCGCGGCGCGCGCCTTCGCCGCTGCCGGCGAGCTGGCCGGCGGCAGCTTCCGGGCCTGGGCCGCCCTCGCCGCGACCCTCGATCCGCTGGCGCGAGCGCTCGCCGGACCTTGGCTCGTCGGGGTGGCCGCCTCGCTCGTTCTCGTTTCGTTCCTCGCGCTGGTCTCTCTCGCACGCTGGGTGGAGAGGGAGAAAGGAGTGGTCTATGCGCTCTACGTCTCGTGAAGCCCGCGGCTACCGTGCTGCGGGCCGCTTCGCCGCCGCCGCTCTGCTGGCCCTCCTCGCCGCCGCGGGAGCGGCGCTCGCCCAGGATCTGGACCGGACCGCGATCGAGGAGCGGTTCGAGGTCATCGACCTCAGCGATCGCCTGCTCCTGCGGCCGCGTGGGGGCGAGAAGTTGCCGCAGGTCGAGCTCCCGGACGACGGGGAGGCGATCCTCGTGCGCGGCCGCGCCCTCGCGGGCGAGGAGCTCGCGGCCGAGCTGGGCGACGCGGCCGAGCAGCTCGCCGGGCTCGCGGCCCTGCCGCTCGCCGAGCGGAGGGAGCTCCTCGGGCTGCCCCCGCGCGAAGGGGACGAGCCGGTCGTGGAGTCCGTGGAGACGGGCCGCGGCCGCCGGTCGCAGGCGTCCGACTCGCGAGTCGCCTTCGGACGGCGGGTCGTGGTCGAGGAGGGGGAGGTGGCGAGCGAGGTGGTCTCCTTCGCCGGCTCGCTCGAGGTGCGCGGCCGAGTGGAGGGGGATGCGGTCGCGATCGGCGGTTCGGTCACCGTCGTGGGCGAGGTGACCGGCGACGTCGTCGCGGTGGGCGGCGGCGTGACGCTCGAGGAGGGGGCGAAGGTCCTCGGGGAGGTGGTCTCGGTCGGCGGCGTCATCCGCCGCGCCCCGGGCGCGGAGGTCGGCGGCAAGATCTCCGAGGTCGCGTTCGGCGACTCGGTCTGGCACGACCTGCGGGGCGGCAAGGTCCGCCGCCACGTCGAGGCCGCCCGCGACGAGAGCCGCTTCGCCCGCGAGGGCGCCGACCTCCTCCGGCATCTCCTCGGCCTCGCGCTGCTCGCCCTGCTGGTCTGCCTGGTGCTCCTCGTGGGGCGTGCGGCGGGCGAGCGCGTCGCGGCGCGGGCGGCGTCCGAGGCGTGGTCGGCCGGTCTCGTCGGCCTCTTGGCCGAGCTCCTCGTGCTGCCCCTCCTGCTGCTCGTCGTCCTCGTGCTGGTCATCTCGGTGATCGGCATCCCGCTGCTGCTCCTGGTGCCGTTCCTGATCATCGCCCTGCTCCTGGCGGCCCTGGTCGGGTACGCGGGGGTGGCCCTGGCGGTCGGGCGCTGGCTGCGCGGCCGCTTCGGTTGGGGAGGGCCGGGGCCCTATGGCCAGGCGCTCGTCGGGATCGTGGCGATCGGGTCGCTGTCGCTCCTGGGCGAGGTCCTGGACCTGGCCGGAGGCTGGGTCGGCGGGTTCGGCACCCTGATCGCGATCCTCGGCTTCTTCGCGCGCTACCTCGCCTGGACGGTCGGCTTCGGCGCGGCGCTCCTCCTGCTCGCCAGCCGGAGCCGCGCGCGGCGCGCCGCGGTGCAGCCGCTGGTGGGCGTACCGGTCGCGGAGCGGGAAGCCGCGCCGCTCGCGGAGACTCCGCCGCCCGCGCCGACGGCAGACGCCGCGCCGGGACCTGCCGCCGAGGCCGCGCCGGAGCCGGACTCCGACCCGGACGACGCGCCGACCGCCCCGCGCTGAGCGCGCCTCGCCTCCCCCCGCGGCGGATCGCCGTCGCGGGGGGAGGCCGCCCTCCGCGAGCCGCTGGTAGGCTCGCTCCATGCAGCCGAGCTCCGCATCCCCCGCCGCGCGCGCTGCCTGGCTGCGCGCGGCGATCGCCCGCCACGACCGCCTGTACCACGTCGAGGGGCACCCGGAGATCTCCGACCGGGAGTACGACGCCCTCCTCGCCGAGCTCGCGGCCCTGGAGGCCGCCGATCCCGCGCTGGTCGCCCCGGACAGCCCGACGCAGCGGGTCGGCGGCGCCGCGGTCGAGGGGTTCGCGCCGGTCGTGCACGAGCCGCCGATGCAGTCGCTCGACAACACCTACAGCCGCGAGGAGCTCGCGGCCTGGATCGAGCGCCTCCGCCGGCTCGTTCCCGGCGCCGAGCCCGCCTTCGTCGCCGAGCTCAAGGTGGATGGCGTCTCGATCTCCCTGCTCTACGAGGATGGCCTCCTGGTGCGCGGCGCCACGCGCGGCAACGGCACGGTGGGCGACGAGGTGACCGCGAACCTGCGGACCGTCCGCACCCTGCCCCTGCGGCTGGGGAGAGGAGCGCCCCCGCGGCTGCTCGTGCGCGGCGAGGTCTTCCTCCCGCGCTCGGTCTTCCGGCGTCTGAATCGCGAGCGGGAGGCGGCGGGAGAGCCGCTCTTCGTCAATCCGCGCAACGCCACCGCCGGCTCGATCCGCCTCCTCGACAGCCGCGAGGTGGCCGCCCGGCGCCTGGCCGCCGTCACCTACCAGGCAGTTGCGGTGGAGAGCACGGCCGGCTCCCACGCCGCGAACCTCGCGCAGCTCGCCGCCTGGGGCCTCCCGGTCGAGCCGCACTGGCGCCGCTGCCGGGATCTCGCCGAGGTCGAGGCGTTCGTCGAGGAGTGGCGGATCCGGCGGCACGAGCTCGATTTCGAGACCGACGGCGTGGTGGTGAAGGTCGACGACCTGGCGCTGCGCGAGCGGCTCGGCTCCACGGCCAAGGCGCCGCGCTGGGCGGTGGCGTTCAAGTACGAGCCGGAGCGGGTGGAGACGCAGGTGCTCGGCATCAGCGTCCAGGTGGGGCGCACCGGCGTGCTCACCCCGGTCGCGGAGCTCGCGCCGGTCTTCGTCGGCGGCAGCACGGTGCGCCGCGCCACCCTGCACAACTACGAGGACCTGGCGCGCAAGGACGTGCGGGTGGGCGACACGGTCTTCGTGGAGAAGGGCGGTGACGTGATTCCGAAGGTCGTCGAGGTGCGGCTCGACCTGCGCCCGGAGGGCGCGGAGCCGTTCCGCCTGCCGGAGCGCTGCCCCGAGTGCGGCGGGCCCGTCGGGCGCCGGGAGGGGGAGGTGGCACTGCGCTGCGGCAACCCCGACTGCCCGGCGGTGCTGCAGGAGTCGATCCGCCACTTCGCCTCGCGCAACGCGATGGACGTCGAAGGGCTCGGTGACGAGCGGATCGCCCAGCTGCGCTCCGCCGGCCTGCTGCCCGACCTCGCGGCGCTCTATGCGCTCGACCGCGAGCGGCTGGCGGCGCTCCCGGGCTGGGGAGAGCGCTCGGCCGACAACCTGCTCGCGTCGCTCGCCGAGAGCCGGACCCGGCCGCTCGACCGGTTCCTCTTCGCGCTCGGGATCCGCTTCGTCGGCGAGCGCGTGGCGCGGCATCTCGCCGAGGCGTTCGGGTCGCTCGAGGCGCTCGCCGCGGCGGGCGAGGAGGAGCTGCTCGCGGTGCCGGAGGTGGGGGAGAAGGTGGCGGCGGCGGTGCGGGAGTTCTTCGCCGAGCCGCGCCAGCAGGAGCGGCTGCGGCACCTCGCCGAGGCGGGCGTGCGCCCCCCCGCACGCGAGCCCCGCCGGCCGCGGGAGCTCCCGCTCGCCGGCCGTACCTTCGTGCTCACCGGCCGCTTTGCGGCGCTCGGGCGGGAGCAGGCGACGGCGCGGCTCGAGGCCCTCGGCGCGCGCGTGGCGGGCTCGGTGTCGCGCAAGACCACCGCGCTCTTCGCCGGCGAGGAGGGCGGCTCGAAGCGCCAGCGGGCCGAGGAGCTGGGCGTTCCGGTGCTCGGCGAGGAGGAGTTGCTCGCCCTGCTGTCCGGGCTCCCCGGGCTCCCCGGCTGAGCCCCCACCCGGTCCTTGGAAGCCGTGCCGGCTTCTGCCAAAATGGCACGCGATGGCCGAGCGTCCGCAGATCGTGATCATCGACGACGAGACCGGCTCGCGCGAGTCGGTGGCGATCGCGCTGGAGAAGACCGGCCTCGCCGTGCGCACCTTCGACGACGCCCGCCGCGCCCTCGAGTTGCTCGAGCAGGAGCCCTCGGTGCGGGTCGCGATCTGCGACCTGCGCATGCCGGGGATGGACGGGCTCGCCTTCCTGCAGGAGGTGCGGCGCCGGGAGCTCGGCCTCTCGGTCGTGCTGCTCACCGCCTTCGGCTCGATCGAGTCGGCGGTCGACGCCATGAAGGTGGGGGCTGACGACTACCTCACCAAGCCGGTCGACCTCTACGAGCTGCGCCGACGCGTCACCAACCTGCTCGAGAATCGCCGCCTGCGCGAGGAGGTCTCGAGCCTCCAGGAGCGGCTCGACAAGCGCTTCCGCTTCGAGGCGATCCTCGGGCGCTCGGCTGCGATGGAGCAGCTGTTCGAGCAGATGCGAGCGGTGGCCCCCACCCGCTCGACGGTGCTGCTGGTGGGAGAGAGCGGCACCGGCAAGGAGCTGGTCGCCAACGCGCTCCACCACGCGAGCCCGCGCCGCGACGAGCGCTTCCTCGCCATCAACTGCGGCGCCATCCCCTCCGACATCCTCGAGAGCGAGCTCTTCGGGCACGAGAAGGGCTCGTTCACCGGCGCCGTGGGACGGAAGATCGGCAAGTTCGAGCTCGCCCACCGCGGCACCCTCTTCCTCGACGAGATCAGCGAGCTCTACCCGGAGCTCCAGGTCAAGCTGCTGCGGGTGCTCGAGGAGCGGCGCGTGATGCGCGTGGGGGGGAGCGATCTCGTCGAGGTCGATTTCCGCCTCGTCGCCGCCACCAACCGCGAGCTCGAGCGCGAGGTGGCGGCCGGCCGCTTCCGCGAGGACCTCTACTACCGGCTCAAGGTCGTCACCCTGCGCATCCCGCCGCTGCGCGAACGGCGGGAGGACATCCCGCTGCTCGCCGAGCACTACCTCGAGCGCTTCTGTGCCGAGCACGGCCGCGAGCCGATGCGGCTCGCCGCCGACGCGGTCGAGGCGCTGGTCGAGCACCCCTGGCCGGGCAACGTGCGCGAGCTGCGCAACCTGGTCGAGACGGTCGTCATCTTCCACCGCGGGGGCGAGATCCGCCGCGCCGGTCTGCCGCCGGAGGTGCGCGGGGCGCGGGGCGAGGCGTGGCCATCGCTCCCGGTGGGGGGTGGCGAGGCGCGCGACCCGGCGGCGTCGGTTCCCGCGGCCTCGCCGCCGGCCGGCACCCCGCCTCCGCGTCCGGACCGCCCTCTGACCATGGCCGAGGTGGAGCGCGACGCGATCCTCTCGACCCTGGCGCGCACCGGCGGGCGCCGCGCCGAGGCGGCCCGCCTCCTCGACATCGGGCTGCGCACGCTCCAGCGCAAGCTCAAGGAGTACAAGGAGCAGGGCTACTGGGAGGAATGAGCATGGACACCCCCTGCGAGGTGCTGATCCACGACGATCTGCTCGGTTTGAAAGGGGCGAAGGCGACGCTGCTCTCCGTCGCCTCGGCGGCCGGCTACTACGAGGTCAACCTCTTCTTCGGCGACCGGCGGCACCGCGCGCTGCTGCCGATCGCGCGCTCGATCGTGATCGGTGCCGAACCGGAGGAGCAGGTCGCCGCGGTCGTCGAGGTCGAGCGCTGAGCGGAGAGAGCCGGTGATCCGGCTGAGCGTCAACGTCAACAAGGTGGCGACGCTGCGCAACGCGCGCGGCGGCGGCCGCCCGAGCGTGCGGCAGGCCGCCGAGGTGGCGATCGCCGCCGGCTGCCACGGCATCACCGTCCATCCGCGCCCCGACGAGCGCCACATCCGCGCCGCCGACGTCGAGGAGCTCGCCTCCTGGCTGCCGGTGGAGCTGAACGTCGAGGGCTATCCGGGCGAGAGCTGGCTGCGCCTGGTCGAGCGCGTGCGCCCGGCACAGGCGACGCTGGTGCCGGATCCCCCGGACGTCCTCACGTCGAACGCCGGCTGGCGGTTCGGCGAAGTCGACCGCGTCTGGCTCGGGGAGGTCGTCACCCGGCTGCACGCGGCCGGCTGCCGGGTGAGCCTCTTCGTCGACCCGGTGCCCGCCGAGGCGGAGGCGGCGCCGTCGGTCGGCGCGGACCGCGTCGAGCTCTACACCGAGGCGTACGCCCGCGCCTTCCCGACCGCGGAGCGCGACGCCGTCTTCGCGCGCTATCGCGCGACCGCCGAGCAGGCGGTGGCGGTGGGCCTCGGCGTCAACGCAGGCCACGACCTCGACCTCGAGAACCTCCCCTTCTTCGCGCGGCACCTCCCGGGCCTCCAGGAGGTCTCGATCGGCCACGCCCTGATCTCGGACGCCCTCTACGCCGGCCTCGCGCCGACCGTGGCGGCCTACCTCGCGGTGCTGGCCGGCGGGGAAGACTGACCGAGATCCGCGGCCAGATCCGCAGCGAGGGCCGTCTCGATCTCGCCGGCCAGGCTCTCGATGACCGTTTCGTCCGGCCCCTCGAGCATGATGCGGGCGAGGGGCTCGGTGCCGCTGTAGCGGAGCACGAGGCGACCGGAGGCGCCGAGCGTCTCCTCGGCGTGGCGGGCCGCGCGCGCCACCCGCGGCAGCTCGGCGAACGGCCGCTTGCGGGGCACCGGGACGTTGCGCAGCAGCTGGGGGAAGCGGCGGAAGCCGGCGAGGAGCTCGCTCGCGCTGCGCCCCGAGCGGGCGACGAGGCGGGCGAGGGTCACGGCCGTGAGCAGCCCGTCGCCGGTCGTCGACCGGCGCAGGTCCACGAGGTGTCCCGACTGCTCGCCGCCGAGCCGGAGCCCCTCCCGGCGCAGCAGTGCCACCACCTCGCGGTCGCCGACGTCGGAGCGCGCGACCGCCACGCCGAGCGGCGCCAGCGCCTGCTCGAGCCCGAGGTTGCTCATGCTCGTTGCCACGATCGCGGCGGGCGCGAGCGTGCCGGCCGCCGCCAGCGCCGAGGCCCAGAGATAGAGCATCGCGTCGCCGTCGCGGACCTCGCCGCGCTCGTCGACGAGCAGCGCGCGGTCGGCGTCGCCGTCGAAGGCGAAACCGAGGTCGAAGCCGCCCGCGGCGACCCGCCGTGCGAGCCGCTCGGGGTGGGTCGAGCCGCAGCCCTCGTTGATGTTGCGCCCGTCGGGCTCGGCACAGAGCACCTCGACGCGGGCGCCGAGGGCGCGGAAGACCTCGCCGGCGAGCGCCGAGGCGGCGCCGTGAGCGGCGTCCACCGCCACCCGCAGGCCGGCGAGCGGCGCCCCGTCGTCGCCGGCGTGAGTCACGAACTCGAGATAGGCCGCCGCCGCCTCGCGCCGGCGGTCGAGCGCCGCCTTGGCGGCGCGCCCGGCGGCGCGCCCGGCACCACGAGGATCGGCGGCCCCCAACCGGGCCTCGAAGGCCTGCTCGGCGGCGGTCGCCCACTTGAAGCCGTGGTTGTCGATCAGCTTGATGCCGTTGTCCGCGGCCGGGTTGTGGCTCGCCGAGATCGCCACCGCCGCGGCCGCCCCCTCGCGGCGGACGAGGAAGGCGAGCGCGGGTGTCGGCAGCACGCCGACGTCGACCGGCACCGCCCCGCCGGCGAGGAGCCCCTCGCGGAACCACTCGAGGATCACCGGGGTGCTCTGCCGGGTGTCGCCGCCGAGCACGACGTGCGGGCGCTCGAGACCGTCGTCGAGGAAGCGCGCCAGCTCGGCGGCGATCTCCCTGACCTGCGACTCGATCAGTGGCGGCTCGCCGAAGCGGGCGCGGATGCCGTCGGTGCCGAAGAGGGCCGCGGCGCGGGTCACGGACGTCTCCGGCGGGTGGGCGTAGGGGCGGGCTCGGGCTCGGCCTCCTCCTCCGGTCGCACCAGGGGGACACGGACGCGCACCACGGCGGGCTCCACGACCTTCACCAGCGGGTCGGGGGAGAGCACCATCACCGTCTCCTCGATGTCGAACGCGTGCCCGTCGAGCCGCACCGCGCTGGTGGAGACCGCGGCGAGATCCCGCAGCCGGGACTCCGGTCCGCTGACCAGCACCGACTGGGGGTCGACGCGCGCCGGGAGGGGGACCGCCCCGGCCGCGGGCTCGCCCACCAGGCGCGGCTCGACCGGCACCAGGCGGCTGTTCTGGCGGTCGATCTCGAGGCGGATCGTGTTCGGCTCGATGGAGACGACGTCGACGTCGTCGGGCCGCAGCACGTTCTCCGGCCCGAGATGGAACTCGACCTTCCCCATGCGCTCGGAGGGCAGGTCGATCACCACGTCGACCTGGACGGGGCTCAGGTTCCGGATCCGGCGGTCGCCTCCGCGGAGGCGCACCTTGACGCTCTGGATCGGGTCGAGGACCATGACCCCGGGCGGTGGCAGGTAGGTCACGGTGGCGTCGATCACCCGCTCGCTCGGCCGCTCCCGCTTCTCGAGGGAGGTGAAGTACCAGACGAAGACCGCGAGCAGCACGGCGAGGAGGCGGAACCCCCACAGCTGCATCCGCTCGCTCACCATGGCGTCCTCCTGCCGTGGCGCCGGGCCTCGGGGCGGAGCCGCTCGCGCAGCTCCTCGCGCAGCTGCGTGCCGTCGAGATCGCGCAGCAGGTTCCCGCCCATCGCCAACGAGACCTTGCCCGTTTCCTCGGAGACCACGACCGCGAGAGCATCGGTCTCCTCGCTGATCCCCACCGCGGCGCGATGCCGGGTGCCGTACCGCTTGGAGAGCTCCGCGCTCGACGAAAGGGGAAGATAGCAGGCGGCGGCCACGATCCGGTCGCCCTCGACGATCACCGCGCCGTCGTGGAGCGGCGTCCCGGGCGCGAAGATGTTGACGAGGAGATCGAAGGAGACGCGCGCGTCGACGGCGACGCCGTTCTCCGTGTAGTTGCGCAGGCCCTCGGTGCGCGCCACCACGACCAGCGCGCCGATCTTGCGGCTGGACATCGCCGAGGCGGCGAGCGCGATCTCCTCGACCACCTCCTCGACCTGGGAGACCGCGGTACGGGACATCAGCGGGTTGCGGCCGAAGCGCGCCAGGGCGCGCCGGATCTCCTGCTGGAAGAGGACGATGATGGCGAAAGGCAGGAAGATGAGGACCTTCTCGATGATCGTCTCGAGGGTCACCAGGCCGGTGGTGCGGGCGACGAAGAAGAGCACGGCGGCGAAGAGCAGGCCCGAGAGCATCTGCACGGCGCGCGTGCCGCGGATCAGGAGCAGCAGGTTGTAGAAGAGCAGGGCGACCACCCCGACGTCGAGCAGGTCGCGCCAGGTGACGAGCTCGGCGAGCTCCCGCCAGCTCACGCCGCCTCCTCGCCCGCGGCCGCGAGCTCGCTCCAGAGCCGCAGGGCCTGCCGCGTGGCGCCCACGTCGTGGACCCGGAGCAGCGCGGCGCCCCGCAGCGCAGCCCAGAGGGCGGCCGCGAGGCTGCCCGGGAGGCGCTCGCCGACACCGGCGCCGGTGATCTCCCCGATGAAGCTCTTGCGGCTCGCTCCGAGCAGGACCGGCAGGCCGAGGCTCCGGAAGACGTCGAGTCGCGCGATCAGGAGGGCGCTCTGCGCGGCGGTCTTCCCGAAGCCGATCCCGGGGTCGACGAGGAGCCGCTCGCGCGGGATGCCGGCGGCGACCGCGACCTCCACCCGGGCAAGGAGCTCCTCGCGCACCTCCGCCACCACGTCCCGGAAGCGGATCTCGCTCTGCATCGTGGCGAGACCGCCTCGGGCGTGCATGAGGACGAGCGGGCAGCCGGCGGTGGCGACCACGCCCGCCATCTCCGGATCGCCGAGGGCGGAGACGTCGTTGATGAGGTCGGCGCCGGCCGCGAGCGCCGCGCGCGCGACCTCGGCGTGGCGGCTGTCCACCGCGAGGGGAGCTGCGGTGCGCTCCCGCAGCGACGTGAGCACCGGCAGCAGGCGCGCGAGCTCCTCGGCGGCGGGCACCGGCCTCGCGCCGGCGCCGTAGACGCCGCCCCCCGGCCGGGTCGATTCGGCGCCGAGATCCAGCGCCCCGGCCCCTTCCGCGAGCAGGCGCAGGCCGTGCTCGATCGCCGCCTCGGGGGCGAGGAAGCGACCGCCGTCGCTGAACGAGTCGGGGGTGATGTTGACGACGCCGAGCAGGACGGGCCGCCCCGCCTCCAGCTGGAGCTCGCGACCGCGGGGCAGAGAGAGGCGGAAGCGGGTCGGCTGGGGGAGCGCGGAGAGATCGGCCATCGATCGACGGTTGAGCTGCTGCCGCAGTCTAGCAGCCCTCTAGCGCGTCGAGATCCCGCCCTCGCCCTCGCGGGCCCGCGTCGCCGGCTGGGCCTGGTTCGGCGGGGCCAGCGGCGAGATGCCGAGGTCGTTCGACGGCTCGGGCTCCGCCCCGGCCGGTGGGCTCGCCGGGCCCTCCGGCTTCGGCGCGCGCGCCGGGCCCAGCCGCTCCCCGGTCATCTCCTCGATCAGCGCGTAGACGGCTTCGCCGTCGAGCGACTCCTTCTCCAGGAGCTCCTGCGAGAGGCGGTCGAGCAGGGGCCGCTGCTCGGAGAGGATGCGGCGCGCCACCTCGTAGCCCTCCTGCACGATCCGCTGGACCTCGCGATCGATGCGGACCGCCGTGTCCTCGCTGTAGTCGGCGCGCTGGGCGAAGTCGCGGCCGAGAAAGACCGGCTCGTCGGCGCCCCCGAAGGAGAGCGGCCCGAGCTCCGACATCCCCCAGTCGCAGACCATCTTCTTGGCGAGCGCCGTGGAGCGCTCGATGTCGTTGCCCGCCCCGGTGGTGATGTCGGCCTGGGTCAGCTCCTCGGCCACGCGCCCGCCCATGAGGATCGCGATCTGGTTCGCGATGTGCGAGCGGCTGTAGGTGTACTTGTCCTCGGTGGGCAGCTGCATCGTGACCCCGAGCGCGCGGCCGCGCGGGATGATCGTGACCTTGTGGAGCGGGTCGTGCCCGGGCAGGAAGGCCGCCACCAGCGCGTGGCCGGCCTCGTGGAAGGCGGTGATCTCCTTCTCCTTCTCGGTCATCACGAGCGTCTTGCGCTCGGTGCCCATCAGGACCTTGTCCTTGGCGAACTCGAAGTCGGCCATCTCGATCCGCTTCTTGTTGCGCCGCGCGGCGATGAGGGCCGCCTCGTTGACCAGGTTGGCGAGGTCGGCGCCCGCGAAGCCCGGTGTGCCGCGCGCGATCACCTCGAGATCGACGTCGTCGCCGATCGCCGCGCTCTTGGTGTGGACCTGGAGAATGCCCAGGCGGCCGTGGAGGTCGGGGCGGTCCACCATCACGCGGCGGTCGAAGCGGCCGGGGCGCAGCAGTGCAGGGTCGAGGACGTCGGGGCGGTTCGTGGCGGCGATGAGGATGACCCCCTCGTTGGCCTCGAAGCCGTCCATCTCCACGAGCAGCTGGTTGAGGGTCTGCTCGCGCTCGTCGTGGCCGCCGCCGAGGCCCGCACCGCGATGGCGGCCCACCGCGTCGATCTCGTCGATGAAGATGATGCAGGGGGCGTTCTTCTTGCCCTGCTCGAAGAGGTCGCGGACCCGCGAGGCGCCGACGCCGACGAACATCTCGACGAAGTCCGAGCCGGAGATCGAGAAGAAGGGGACGTTCGCCTCGCCGGCGATGGCGCGGGCGAGCAGCGTCTTGCCGGTGCCCGGGGGGCCCATGAGCAGCACGCCCTTCGGGATCTTCCCGCCGAGCTTCTGGAACTTCTGGGGATCCTTCAGGAACTCGACGATCTCCTGGAGCTCCTCTTTCGCCTCTTCGACGCCGGCGACGTCCTTGAAGGTCACCTTCTTCGAGGTGGCGGTGAGCAGCTTCGCCTTGCTCTTGCCGAACGAGAGCGCCTTGTTGCCGCCGCTCTGCATCTGGCGCATGAAGAAGACCCAGAGCCCGACGAGGAGGAGGAGAGGTGCCCAGCTCGCGAGGATGGTCAGCAGCGGGCTCTCCCGCGGCGGCTCGGCGCGCACCTCGACCCCGGCTCCCACCAGCTTCTCGATGAACTCGGGCGTGGGCAGGAAGGGGAGCTCGCTCACGAACTCCTCGCCTTCGGCGTGCTCGCCCCCCGCCTTGAACTTGCCGCTGACCTTCGTGCCCCGGAGCACGGCCTCCGCGACCAGGCCGTCGTCCACCTTCTCCTGGAACTGGTTGAAGTTGAGCTCGGCGCGCTGGGCGCGGCCGGCCTGGAAGGTGTTCCAGAGGAGGATGACGGCCACGAAGACCACCATCCAGAGGAGCAGGGTGCGCAGGGTAGGGTTCAAGGCGTCTCTTCCTCGCTGGCGTTCACGTCGGCGGCGAGCTCAGGTCCGGGGCACTTCGCCCAGGTATGGCAGGTTGCCGAGCCGGCCGGTGGCGCCCTTGAGCCCGTAGCCCACGAGGCGTCCGGCTCGCTGCAGCGTGAAGGCGCGGTAGTCGGGACCGAACGGCGTCTTGCGCTCGTCCTCGAGGTCCACGAGGGCGACGAAGCGGACGCTCGCCGCCCCCCGCTCGCGCAGCTGGCTGGCGAGGTAGCTCTCGGTGACGCCGCTCGCCACCACGTCCTTGATCACGAGCAGGTGCTGGCCCCGGACGTCCACCGGGATCGGGAAGTGGATCGACAGCGAGTCGGAGCCGCCGGTCTCGCCGCGCCCGTAGGTCACGTGCACGAGCTCGAAGCGCCAGGGCCGGCCCACGGCGCGGACCAGGTCGGCGAGGAAGATCTCGGCGCCGGAGAGCAGCCCGAGGAGGATCGGATCCTCGGCGGCCAGCCCCCGGCCCAGCTCCTGCCCGAGCTCGGCCACCCGCCGCGCGAGCTCGGCGGCGGGGACGACCACCTTGACCTCTGACTCGCTCATGCTTCGCGCACCTCCATCTCCCAGGCGGGGTCCCGCGATCCGGCCCGCCACCCCTCGGCGAGCACCACCCCGGGGATCCATACGACGGCTTCGCCGACACAGACGAGCGGCAAGCGGTCGCGGTCGAAGGGTGGGATCTTGCGATCGATCAGCAGCTCCTTCAGCTTTCGCCGCCCGGGCCCGCCCTCGGGTCGCAACCGGTCTCCCGCGCGCCGGCTGCGGATCGAGAGGGATCCCTCACCCAACCGCTCCGGGCGCAGCCGGACCCGCCGCGATGCCGTTCCCGCCTCGTCCCGTGCCCGGTCGCGGAAGGCCGTGCGGAAACTCACTCCGGCTTCGGGAATCCGAAGCTCGCCGGGCAGGGTCAGTGTATACGAGAAGGGCGCCACCGGCTCGCGGACCCGGGCCAGCTGCAGGCGTCCGCCGGCGCCCGACCAGCGCCAGCCGCCGCCGGCGTCGCAGCCGATTCTGCCGCCCGCGGCGAGCTGGCGGTCGAGCTCGGCGGCGGCGGCGGCGCGCCGGCCCGCGAGGGGTGCGGAGCCGGAGGCGAGCAGGCGATAGAGCTCCTGCCGGACCACCGGTGCCAGCTCCCGCAGGTCGTCGAGGGAGGGCTCGGGGAGCAGGCCGGCCTCGCGGAGGCGGCGGCTCAGGGCGGCGCCCGCCGCAGCGGCCGCACCGGCGGCCCGTCCGAGCCGTTCGACGAGCTCCGGCTCACGGGCGGCCAGGAAGGGGAGCAGGCGGTGACGCAGAGCGTTGCGGCGGACGGCGGGATCCCGGTTCGTCGGGTCGTCGACCGGCGGCAGGCCGCTCGCGGCGACCTCGCGGGCGAGGGCGCTCCGCGACAGGTCGAGGAGCGGCCGGACGACCGAACCGGTTCGCCGCCGGATCCCGGCGAGGCCGGCCCAGGCCGAGCCCTGCGCGAGCCGGAGGAGCAGGGTCTCCGCCTGGTCGTCGGCGTGGTGGGCGGTGGCGACCCAGCGAGCTCCCTGCCGGGTGCGCTCCGCCTCGAGAGCGGCGTAGCGGCGGCGACGGGCCGTCGCCTCCCGGCTCTGGCCCGGCTCGGCCGTCGCCGTCCGGTCGAGGTCGACGCAGGCGAAGGGGACCTCGATCGCGCGGGCGAGCGCTTCGGCCAGGAGCGCGCGTCCGGAGGAGCCCGGGTCCGCGCGGTGGTCGACGTGGACGGCGACCAGGCCGCAGCCGCGGCGGCGGGCGAGGCGGTCGGCGGCGAGCAGGAGGGCGAGCGAATCCGGGCCGCCCGAGAAGGCGACGACGAACCGCTCGCCGGGGGCGAGCGGGGCGTGCTCGGAGAAGAACTGCTCGAGGGCCGGGTCGAGGGGGCTCGGCACGGGCGTTGGTGGCGGTGAAGGGACTCGAACCCTTGACCTAGCGGTTATGAGCCGCTCGCTCTAACCACTGAGCTACACCGCCTCGGCGGCAGGGCCGCGCGATGGGGGAGTATACTTTCGGAAGTGACTCCGAGGCCAGCGGAACGCTGTGTGCGCTGCGGGCAGACCGAGGGGGAGGTCCGCCTGGAGAAGTGCAGCGTCTGCCACCGGAGGTTCTGCTTCCGCTGCGCGGTGCGCCGGGCCGGGAAGGCCTTCTGCTCGCTCGCCTGCGCCGACCTCTTCTTCTTCGGCGAGGAGGAGGAGTCCGAGTGAAGCACCCTCCGGCCCGGCCCCCGGCTCAGCCTCGGGCGCGGGCGTAGCGGGCCCCGACGGCGTCCCAGCGCAGGGTGTTCCACCAGGCCTTCAGGTAGTCGGCGCGGCGGTTCTGGTAGCTCAGGTAGTAGGCGTGCTCCCATACGTCGACGCCCAGGATCGGGGTCTTGCCCTCCATCAGGGGGCTGTCCTGGTTCGGGCGGGCGAGGATCTCGAGCTGGCCGTCGGCGACCACCAACCAGCCCCAGCCGGAGCCGAACTGGCCCATCGCCGCCGCGGAGAGCTTCTCCTGGAAGGCCGTGAAGCCGCCGAAGACGCCGTCGATCGCCGCCGCGAGGTCGCCGGTGGGGGCGCCGCCGCCGCCGGGGCCCATGACCTCCCAGAAGAGGGAGTGGTTGGCGTGGCCGCCGCCGTGGTTGCGCACCGCGGTGCGGATCCCCTCCGGCAGCGAGGCGATCCCGCGCAGCAGCTCCTCGAGGCCCTTGGCCTGGTAGTCCGGGTGGGCCGCGAGGGCCTTGTTCAGGTTGTCGATGTAGGCCTGGTGGTGCTTCGTGTGGTGGATCTCCATGGTCCGCGCGTCGATGTGCGGCTCCAGGGCGTCGTAGGCGTAGGGCAGCTTCGGCAGCTCGTGCATGGCGTCTCCTCGGTCGTGGATGGTGCGGCCGGACGGACCGGGCCGGTGAGGGGCTGCTGCGGCCATTCTTCTTCAGGAACCGCTCGATGTCCAGGCGCCGGAGACCCGGCGCCGAACCCCGTTGACAGCCCCGGCCGGGCGCACTAGAGTCCCGCTCGGCAGGGAGGTTAGCTCAGCGGAAGAGCACCTGCCTTACACGCAGGGGGTCGTGGGTTCGAATCCCCCACCTCCCACCAGGGATCACCCCCCTGCGGATTCCGTTGGACGAGGGGTCGTAGTTCAGTTGGTTAGAACGCCGGCCTGTCACGCCGGAGGTCGCGGGTTCGAGTCCCGTCGGCCCCGCCATCGTCCAACCCACAGCCGCTCCCAGGGCCGCGCGGGACAGCGGGCGGCCCGGAAACGGGAGCGAAGGCGGAGAAGAACCAGGCGATGCGCGACAAGGTGAAGCTCGTATCCTCGGCCGGCACCGGCTACTTCTACACCACGACGAAGAACAAGAAGACCACGACCGAGAAGCTGCGGATGAAGAAGTACGACCCGAAGGTCCGCCGCCACGTCGAGTTCGTCGAGGAGAAGCTGCGCTGACGCGCTGGCCGGCGCCGCCCGGTCGCGGCGGCCCGGTGGACGTCCCTCCCGCGGCGGACCGCGAGTCCGCCGCCCTCTCCGCCTCCCTTCCCTGGCCGGCGCCCCTGCGCTAGACTCGCGCCGCTGCTCTCCCAGGCCCACGGCGGTCTCGCCGGTCCGGCTCTCCTCTTCTCGCCCGACGAGAGGAGATGGCCGCGATGGGCGATTCGTCACTTCTTTCCTTCCGTGGATGTGCCCGGGGTGAGACCGAGACCTGGGACGAGCTGGTCCGCGATCTCGGACCGGTCCTGTCGCGGCTGGTGCGCCGCGAGCTCGGACCGCGGAGGCGCGCCGGGTCGGAGGAGGTCGAGGATCTCGTGCAGGAGGCTTGGTGCCGGCTGCTCGCCGACGGGCGACGGCGGATGCGCGCCTTCCGGGGGGCCACCGGCGGCGAGCTCGCCGCCTACCTGGCGGCGATCGCCCGCAGCGTGGTCTCGGATCACTTTCGCGCTGCGTCGAGCGCCAAGCGCGGCGGGGGCATCGCCCCTCTCCGAATCACCGGCGAGGCAGGGGCGGAGGTGATCCCCGTCCCGGATCCCGCCCCCACCCCCGAGCACCGCCTGCTCGCCCGCGAGCGGCTCCGCCAGGCCCATCGGCGGCTGCGCGAGCTGGCCGGCCCGCGGGCCACGCCCCGCCGGCTCCGGCTGCTGGAGCTCGCGCTCGTGCACGACCTGCCCTCCGCGGAGATCTCCCGCCGGATCGCGCCGGAGCTCGCCCCGAGCAGCATCGACTCGATCGTCTGCCGGTTCCGGCAGCGCGTCGCCGCGCGGGGGCTCGGTGTCCCCTCCCGCCGGCGCGGCCGCCGGCCCCGGAAGCGAGGTTGACCATGTTCCGGCTCTTCTCCGACGTCCGCTGCCTGGACCACCGGCCCCACGCCGGCTACCCCGAGGTCCCCGCACGGGTGGAGGGAATCCTCGACCGCCTCGCGCCTGGCTGGCGGGGCTCGCCGCCCCCCTCCCCGCCGGGCCTGGAGGAGACCGTGGCGGCGGTCCACGACGAGGGGTATCTGGGGCGCTTCGAGCGGGCGGTGGCGCGGGGCGACCTGCTTCTCGACTCGGCCGACAACCCGCTCTCGGCGGGGACCTGGCGGGCCGCCTGGGCGGCGGCCGGAGCGTCCGTGGCGGCGGTCGACTGGTCGCTCGCGGCGGCCGGCCGGCAGGCGCTCGTCGTCGTGCGCCCGCCGGGGCACCACGCCGAGCGGGACCGGGCCATGGGGTTCTGCTTCCTCAACAACGTCGCGGTGATGGCCGAGCGGGCGCGGCGGCGCCACGGGCTCGACCGGGTGGCGATCGTGGACTTCGACGTCCACCACGGCAACGGCACCCAGCACCTCTTCGAGGAGCGCGCCGACGTCCTCTACGTGAGCCTGCACCAGTACCCCTTCTACCCGGGCACCGGAGCCCGCGGCGAAGTGGGGCGGGGGGAGGGGAGGGGATTCACCCTGAACATCCCGCTGCCCGCCGGGTGCGACGACGCGGTCTACCGGGAGTGCTTCGCCGCGGAGGTGCTGCCGCGGCTCCGCGCCTTCGCCCCCGAGCTGCTCCTCGTCTCGGCCGGCTTCGACGCCTGGCGGGCGGATCCGCTCGGCGGCATGCGCGTTTCGGAGGCCGGCTTCGAGGAGTGGTCGGCGAGCCTCGCGGCCGTGGCCGGGGAGCTCGCCGGGGGGCGGTTGGTCTCCGTCCTCGAGGGAGGTTACGACGTGGCGGCGCTCCCCGCCCTGGCGGCCGCCCATGTGAAAGGTTTAACTGTTGCTGACGTTTGACTTGCGCGGGTGGAGGGCGTACACTCCGCGACACGTGAACCACGTCGGCGAGCCCCGCTGGCCGTGCGCCTGGGGCCGTAAGGAGAGCACGATGGCGCGCAACCTTTCGCTGTGGACCCTCGCAGGGCTCCTCCTCGTGGCGGCGCCGGTCCTGGCCGCACCGCCGTTCGGCTCGTTCGGAGGGCAGATCGGCGGCGGCAACGTCGGCACCGGCTTCCTGCCTCTGCACGGGTGGGCGCTGGACGACGAGGGGATCGACCGGGTGGAGATCTTCGTCGACGGCGAGCCGGCCGGTACCGCGTACTTCGGCTTCCGCCGGCCCGACGTGGAGGCGGTCTATCCCGGCTATCCGGACTCGGCGACCGCGGGCTTCGGCGTCGAGCTGAACTCGACCCTCTGGCTCAACGGCTTCCACACCCTCTCGGCCGTCGCGGTGGCGGAGGATGGCGAGCGGACGACGCTCGGCGAGAGCTACCAGATCCAGTTCAACAACGCCTCGCACCTGCTGCCGCCGTTCGGCCAGATCGAGTTCCCGCACTCCGGCGCGCAGCTCTTCGGCAACTGCGACATCCTCGACCCGAGCCGCCGCTACAGCGTGGTCTCGGGCTACGCGGTCGACACCGGCGTGGAGCTCGGCGACACCGGCGTGAAGTACGTCGAGCTGCTCGTCAACGGCGCGATCTACGCCAACACCGTCACCAGCTGCTTCTTCAGCGAGGTCACGGGCGGGCTCACGAACTGCTTCGGCCTGCCGCGGCCCGAGATCCGGAATCGCTACCCCTCGATCCCGAACGCGCTCAACGCCGGCTACCGCTTCGTGATGGACGTCGGCGCCCTCGTCGACCTCGGCTTCGGGCAGGGCTTCCACCAGCTCACCGTGCGCGCCGGCGACTACTACGGCAACGTCGCCAACATCGCCGAGATCCCGGTGGTCTTCCTCTGCGACGACAACCTCGGCAACGAGGGGGCGATCGGAGCGATCGAGCTGCCACTGCCCCTCGGCATCTATGCGGGCCAGGTGACCTTCACCGGTTGGGCCCTCGACTGGGAGGGGGTCAACCGGATCCGCGTCTTCGTGGACGGGCTCCTGGTCGGCGACGCGACCCACGGCTTCGCCAGGCCGGAGGTGAGCGGTCTCTACCCGGGCTACCCGGAATCGGCGGCGCCGGGGTGGGAGTTCGTGCTCGACGCCGCGGAGTACACCGACGGCCTCCACACCCTGCAGGTGGTGATCGAAGACGACCTCGGGGCCGAGACCGTCCTCGGCGAGATCCCCTTCCTCCTCGACTCGTACCACGGCGGCGGCGGCTTCTGAGCCGGGCCGCCGGCCGCGCCGCCCGGACGAACGGGGCCGGCTCGGGGCGGAGAGGGAGCGGCTCCGGTCGCTCCGGACGAGCGGCAGGGAATCCCCGGTGGCCAAGGCCGCCGGGGATTTTCGTTCTGGGGTGGGTAGGCCGGTCTCAGCGCAGGGAGGCGGTGCGAGAGGGGGCGCTCTGCGCCTCGATGCCCGCCCGGCGGGTGCGCAGCTCGGACGCCCGATCGAAGAGGCCGAGCGCGGCGCGGATCTGGGCGTCCCCTTCGGCGAGCGCGGCGTGGGCGGCCTGCAGGCCGTAGCGCGAGATGAGCACCTCGGAGCGCAGCTGTCGGGCCACCACCTCCCGCGACGCGGCCGGCTCGAGCCCGCGGGCGACATCCTCGGCCCGGTCGATCTCCTGTTCGACCAGCCAGCGGGCGAACTCGTCGATCAGCGCCGGCTCCGGCCGCCAATCCGGGCCGAGCTCCTGCGGACGGCGCCGCTCGATCTCCAGCGCGAAGTTGAAGAAGGCGTTGCGCGCGAAGAGGAACTGGATGTACTCCGGCAGCTCGTCGAGCTCGACCTCGACATCGGGCGCGATCCCGCCGCCGCCGTAGACGGTGCGGCCGAGGTCGGTGGCGTAGGCCTCGCCGTTCTCGCGGCGGAGGCGCTCGCCGCCCTCCGGCTCTCCAGCCTCCTCCTCCTCGACGCGCGTGTAGTAGTCCCAGTAGGAGCTGTAGTCGCGCTGGATCAGGCGGCCGGAGGGGGTGTAGTACTTCGCCGTGGTGAGCGCGAGGCCGGCGCCGTAGGAGAGGTTGTAGACCGTCTGCACCAGCCCCTTGCCCCAGGTCTGGGTTCCCACCACGAGCCCGAGGTCGTGGTCCTGGATCGCGCCGGCGAGGATCTCGGCCGCCGACGCCGTGCCGTTGTTGACCAGCACCACCAGGGGCAGGTCGAGCTTCTCGCCCTTCCTGCCGGCGGTGAACCGCTGCTCGCTGTCCGCCACCCGCCCGCGGGTCTCCACGATCGTCGCGCCGGCGGGGAGGAACTGATCGGCGACCTCGATCGCCTGGTCGAGCAGGCCGCCGCCGTTGTTGCGCAAGTCGACGAGCAGCCGTTGCATGCCGGCGGCGCGCAGGTCGGCCAGCGCGCGCGCGACCTCGCTGCCGGTGGTGCGCGCGAAGTCGGCGATCGCGAGGTAGCCGGTGCCCGGGGCGATCATGTAGGCGTAGCGCACGGTGGTCTGCGGGATCTCCGCCCGCGTGAC
>JAHDVN010000431.1 GCA_023384635.1 Thermoanaerobaculia bacterium | reverse complement strand
CGGTGGCGAACCCCGGCCCGAGCCACGCGCCGGGCACGGTGGTCACCGACGCCTTCCCGGCAACGACGCTCGCCGGCTGCACCTGGACCTGCGCCGGCAGCGGCGGGGCGACCTGCCCCGCCGGCCCGGTGGCCGGCGACATCGCGACGGCCGTGGACCTGCCGGCCGGGAGCTCGGTGCTCTTCACCGCCACCTGCACGGCGACCGCGGCGGTCGCGACGGATCCGATCGTCAACACCGCCACCGCCACCCCGGCGGCCGGCATCGCCGAGCGCGATCCGGCCGACAACAGCGCCACCGACCTCACCCGCCCCGCCGCCCTCTTCGCCGACGGTTTCGAGAGCGGCGACTTCGGCGCCTGGAGCGCCAACGGAGGGGAGTGACCCGGGCACCCCGGTGCCCGCAACTCGCCTGGCACCTGTTTGGATCCGGCCCGCCGCAACTCGCCTGGCACCCTGTTGGCACGCTGTTCGGCGCTCTGCTCGACCCGGCTGGACCAGGCTCGGTCTGAGTTGACAAGCGGCAGCTAGAGGAGGACCCTAACCAGAGTCCGCGACTCCGGAGGTCCCCATGCGCCGTTCCCGTCTGCTGCTGGCCGCGTCCCTCGCCGCTGCCGCTGCGCTCACCCTCGCCGTGCCCCACGCCCCTGCTCAGGAGATCTCCTTCTCCGGCGCCGCCTGGTATCCGACCGGCGCCCTGCCCTTCGATGTCGCCCTCGGCGACTTCGACGGCGACGGGATCCTCGACGCTGTCACCCCCGACCACGACGCCGATGCCCTGACGGTGCACCGGGGCGACGGAATTGGCGGCTTCGGGCCTCGGCTCGCAGTTCCAGTCGGCGACAAGCCATGGAAGGTCGCGGCCGGGACACTGAACGCCGACGAGTTCACCGACCTGGTGGTCTGCCACGCCTCGGCGGACGGGACCTGGATCCTCCTGGCCGACGGTCTCGGCGGTTTCGCGGCGCCGGTGCCGTTCGAGGCGTCCGGCAGCAGCGTGCCGGCCCTGGTCGACCTCGATGTCGACGGCGATCTCGACCTGGTGCTCGCCAGGCAGTACTCCACCCTGCGCGCCTACCTCGGCGACGGGAGCGGTGGCTTCGGCGCGGCGACAGGAGACTGGGGCGTGGGGAACCGGCCCTCGCGCCTGCGCCCGGGGTATCTCAACAGCGACGCGTGGCCCGACATCCTGCTCACGGGCTACAACCCGGATGGCCACACCTTCGGGCTGTTGGGCGACGGCGCGGGAGGCTTCTCGAGCGTCCTGTACTACGGCAACTACCCCGTGCAAGGGGACCTGGCGATCGCCCACCTCAATGGCGACGCCCACTGGGACTGGGCCATCGCTCTCGAGAACGGATACGTCGACTTTCGCTTCGGCGACGGAAACGGCAACTTCCCGACCGCCTCCAGCCTGAGCCTCGGAGGATTCGGCAGGGCCATCGCCGTCGAGGACTGGAACGGCGACGGGTTCGTCGACCTCGCCATCACCACGGCGGATACCTGGCAACGGCTCTTCCTCGGCAACGGGACCGGCACTTTCACCGCCCTTCCCGTCACCAGCTGGCCCCCGGTGAACTGCCAAGCCCAGTCGCTCGCCGCCGCCGACCTCGACCTCGACGGCGATGCCGATCTCCTCTGCCCCGACTACAGCTCCTCTCGCCTCGTCGTGTCCCTGGGCGACGGCACCGGCAGCTTCACCGCCGGTCGCACGTTCCCGGCGGGGCCCCAGCCGCGCGCGCTCGCGATCGCCCCGTTCGACGCCGAGCCGGGTCCCGATCTGCTGGTGGGCAGCTACGCCTACGGCGGCGGATTCCGGCTCCTCTCGAACCTCGGCGGCGGGCGCTTCGGCCCGCCTGCGGCGTTCGCGCCCGCCGGGGCCGAGGTCTTTCTCGGCGCCGCGGCAGGCGACTTGGACGCCGACGGGGACCAGGACGCCGTCCTCGCGAGTTGGCCGTCCGTCTCTCGCGTCGGCGTCGCCCTCAGCAACGGCACCGGCGGGTTCCCCGATTGGGGGGTGTTCGACCCCCTGATGGTCCCCTGGGCGGTCGCCCTGGGTCATTTCGACGCCGACCCCTGGCTCGACCTCGCGGTGCACGGCAGGCAGGGCGTCAACGGCGTGGCGCTGCTGCCCGGCAACGGAACCGGTGGGTTCGGCCCGCCGGTCTTCTCCGGCGCCGCCGGCAGCAACTCGACCGTCGGCTTCGCGGTGGCCGACCTCGACGGCGACGGCGACCTCGACGTGGCCCACCCGAACGCCGAGGCGGCCAGCGCCACCGTGCGCCTGGGCGACGGGGCCGGCGGGCTCGGCACCGCCGCGACCTACCCGGTGACCGGAACCTGCAACGACGTCGGCGTGGCCGACCTCGACGGCGACTTCGACCTCGACCTCGTCGTCCTCGGCTCGCGGATCACCGTGCTCCTCCAGACCGGGGGCGGCTCGGGGAGCTTCGCCTTCCACCTGGAGGTCGTCCCCGACTTCCTCCTCCACCAAGCCGCGCTCGCCGACTTCGACGGCGACGGAGACGTGGACGTCGCCGTGGTCGGCGACCAGAACGGGATCCTGGCCTACGCGAACGACGGCAACGGCACCTTCTCCGGCCCGATCCGCTTCGGCTCCTGGGGGAAGGCCGACAACCTCCGCACCGAGGATCTCGACGGCGACGGCCTGCCCGATCTGGTCGCCACGCACTTCGGCACCGACCGCGTGATCGTCCTGCGCAACAATCTGTACCGCCTCGCCGACCTCGCCGTCGCGGTCGACGACGGGCAGGCGAGCGCCGTGCCGGGGGAGG
>JAHDVN010000430.1 GCA_023384635.1 Thermoanaerobaculia bacterium | reverse complement strand
GGCGACCGGCCGCCAGCGACGGGCACCGGGCGCGGCGCCGGCGCCGGGGGCCGGTGCGAGGGAGGGCGATGAGCAGCTACGACCATCGAGCAATCGAGGCGAAGTGGCAGGAGCGCTGGGAGCGCCAGCGGCTGGCCGAGGTGGACGTGCGCGTCGCGAAGTCCAAGTACTACATGCTGATGATGTTCCCGTACCCGTCGGGGGACCGGCTGCACGTGGGGCACGGGCGCAACTACATCCTCGGCGACGCGCTCTACCGCTACCTGCGCATGCGCGGCAGGCGGGCCCTCAACCCGATGGGCTGGGACTCCTTCGGCCTGCCCGCGGAGAACGCAGCCATCCAGCGCGGCGTCCACCCGCGGGACTGGACGCTCGAGAACATCCGGGTGATGAAGCAGCAGTTCCGGCGCTGGGGAATCCTCTACGACTGGTCCAAGGAGATCACCTCCTGCCAGCCGGAGTACTTCCGCTGGAACCAGTGGATCTTTCTGCGCATGCTCGAGCGGGGCCTCGCCTACCGGAAGCGGGCAGGCGTGAACTGGTGCCCGAGCTGTCGCACGGTGCTCGCGAACGAGCAGGTCTCGGAGGGGAGCTGCGAGCGCTGCGGCTCGGGCGTGGAGCAGCGCGACCTCGAGCAGTGGTTCCTGCGCATCACCGACTACGCCGAGCGGCTGCTGGCGGGTCTCGACGACCTGCCGGGCTGGCCCGAGAAGGTCAAGCTGATGCAGCGCAACTGGATCGGCCGCTCGACGGGCGCGGAGATCTCCTTCGCGGCGCCGTCGGTGGGGGAGGCGGTTCGGGTCTTCACCACCCGGCCCGACACGCTTCACGGCGCGACCTTCCTCGTGCTCGCTCCGGAGCACCCGCTGGTCGAGGGGCTGGTCGCCGGCCACCCCCGGCGGGAGGAGATCGCCGCCTGGATCGCCCGCGTCCGGAACACGCCCCGCATCCTGCGAGAGGGCGAGGGCGCCCCCAAGGAGGGACTGGACCTGGGCGCGCAGGCCCTGAACCCGGCCACCGGCGAGCCGATCCCGATCTGGATCGCCAACTACGTGCTGCCCGACTACGGGACGGGGGCGATCATGGCGGTGCCCGCTCACGACCAGCGGGACTTCGAGTTCGCCCGCGCCCACGGCCTCCCGATCCGGCTCGTCTACGTCGCCCCCGACGGCCCGCAGACGGCCGCAGAGCTCACCGAAGCGATCCCCGACCGGGGACGGATCCGGGGTTGCGGCGATTTCGACGGCCTCGAGCCGGGCGAGGAGGCGGTCGCCCGCTTCGTCGGTTGGTTGGAGGCGAACGGCTGGGGCCGCGGCCAGGTGAGCTACCGGCTGCGCGATTGGCTGATCTCGCGCCAGCGCTACTGGGGCACGCCGATCCCGGTCGTCTATTGCGACGCCTGCGGCATGGTGCCGGTACCCGACGACGAGCTGCCGGTGCTCCTGCCGTACGACGTGGAGTTCACCGGGAGGGAGGGGAATCCGCTCGCGCGCCACGAGGAGTTCGTCCGGGCCACCTGCCCGCGCTGCGGCGCGGCGGCACGGCGCGAGACGGACACCATGGACACCTTCGTCGACAGCTCCTGGTACTACCTGCGCTACCTCTCGCCCCGCGACGGCCAGCGGATCTTCGACAGCGAGGTCGCGAACCGCTGGGCGCCGGTCGACCAGTACATCGGCGGCATCGAGCACGCGATCCTGCACCTGCTCTACGCGCGCTTCGTCTGCCGCGTGCTCCACGACTTCGGCCTCGTGGGCTTCGAGGAGCCGTTCCCGAATCTCTTCAACCAGGGGATGATCACGCGCTTCTCCGAGCGCACGGGGCGGGTGGAAAAGATGTCGAAGTCGCGGGGGAACACGGTCTCACCCGACCCGATCATCGACGAGATGGGGGCCGACACCGAGCGCGTCTACACGCTCTTCCTGGGGCCGCCGGAGGCCGAGGTGGAGTGGAGCGACGAGGCGCTGGCCGGCCCGCACCGCTTTCTGCAGCGGCTCTGGCGCCTGGCGGAGCGGATCGACGAAGCGCCGCCGACCGGAGTCGTGGACCCGGAGCTCGAGCGGGCGCGGCACGAAGCGATCCAGCGCGTGACGCGCGACCTCGACCGCTTCAAGTTCAACACCGCGGTCTCGGCGCTCATGGAGCTGATCAACGTCCTCTCGCGCGCGGTGGAGGAGCGGAGCGCCTCGAAGCTCGCCTGTGAGCAGGCGCTCGAGACCCTCGTGCAGCTGCTGCATCCTTTCGCCCCGCACGTCACGGAGGAGATCTGGGAGCGGCGCGGGCACTCGGAGAGCCTCCTCGAGAGCGACTGGCCGGCCTGGGACGAGAGCCGGCTCCGGCGCGCCCGCGTCACGGTCGTGGTGCAGGTCGACGGCAAGCTGCGCGATCGCGTGGAGGTGGACGCGGAGGCGTCCGAGCGCGACCATCGCGAGGTGGCGCTCGGGAGCGCGAGGGTGAGGGAACACCTGGCGGGGCGCGAGGTGGCGCGGGTCGTGGTGGTGCCCGGCCGGCTGGTGAACGTGGTCACCCGGGGGGTGGCGTCGTGAGCCGGCTCCTCCGATCCGCGGGAGCCGCCCTGGCCCTGCTGCTCGCGGGTCTGTCGCTCGCCGCGTGCGGCTACAGCCTGGCCGGGAAGGCCTCGAGCATCCCGCCCGAGATCCGCACCGTGCTGCTGGTGCCGCTCGAGAACCGCACCCCACGGGTGCAGGTGGAGCAGATCCTCGGGGGCGCCATCGTCGACGAGCTGGTTCGGCGCCACCGGCTCCGGCTGGTGAGCGCCCGCGAGGAGGCCGACTCGGTCCTCTCCGGCGCCATCGTCGGCTTCCA
>JAHDVN010000429.1 GCA_023384635.1 Thermoanaerobaculia bacterium | reverse complement strand
CGACCTTCGACCTCCTCGACGGCACGCTCTACCTGCTCCACCTGCGGGCCGGAGAGCCGCGCGGCTGGGGCTTCCTCCGCCTGGATCCGGCGGGCCGGCCGGCGGGGGGCGGGGCGGTCGAGAGCGACCGCTTCGAGCGCCCGGTGCTCGCCGCTTCCGCCGCCCCCGGCGGCGTCGCGCTGCGCTGGGCCGACGAAGAGCGCGTGCCGCTCTGGAGCATGGAGCCGTGAGGCCGGCGGCGGCTGCGCCCCGGCGCTCCGCGCCCGCCGCCGCGGCCCTCCTCGCCCTCGCCGTCGTGGCGGCGCCGGCGGGGGCCGCGACCCGCCTCATCCTCGCCTTCGGCGACAGCGTCACCGCGGGAGTCGGCGACTCCCGCCCCGCTCCGGACCGCGGCTACCCCGTGCGCCTGCAGCAGCTGCTGGCCGACGCGGGGGTCTTCGCGGACGTCCGCAACCTCGGCGTGCCCGGCGAGACGACGGCGGAGGGGCTGCTGCGGATCCCCTCGGCGATCGCGTCGGGCGGGCAGCTGATCCTGCTCATGGAGGGGACGAACGACGTCTCGCGCGGCATCTCGCCCGAGGCGATCGCCTTCAACCTGCGCGAGATGGGACGGCTCGCCGGCCAGCGGGGGATCGAGCCGATCTACGCCACCCTGCTCCCGCGCGGCCCCGGCGACCTCGACGATCCACAGAACCTCCGCACCAGGTACGTCGCCTGGGAGCTGCGCGACCGCACCTACCGCGACGGCGCCGGCCTCGTCGACCCGTTCGCGGTCTTCTCGCGCACCGAGAACGTGTACGCCCGCCTGTACTCGGATCCCTACCACCCCAACGCGGAGGGGTACGACGTGCTGGCCAAGGCGTTCGCCGAGGTGCTGCTCGGGATCGACACGCTGGCACCGGTCGCCGCCTTCGTGAGCCCGGCCGACGGCGCGACGGACGTCGCGCCCACGAGCGACCTCTCCTTCTACCTCTACGACCACGTCTCCGGCGTCGACGCCGCGAACGCGACGATGCTCGTCAACGGCGAGCCGGTGGCGGCCAGCCTCTCCTCGAGCGTACCGCGGCGGATCACCTTCACCTACCGGCCTCCGGCGCCCCTCGCCAACGTGGTCCGCCTCGGGGTCCGCGCGCGCGACCTCGCCCCGGCGCCCAACCAGATCGAGGAGACGCTCGCGACGTTCGTCGTCGCCGGCACGTCGATCCTCACCGGCGACCTCGACCGCGACGGGCGCGTCGACGGCCGAGACCTCGTCGTCTTCGCGGTGCTCTTCGGCTCGGCGCGCGGAGACGGGCGCTACGAGGCGCGGGCGGACTTCGACGGCAACGGCCGGATCGACGGCGTCGACCTCGCGGCCCTCGCCGCCAACTTCGGCCGGAGCGCCTTCTAGTCAGACCGAGACGGGAGCGGAGACGGCGATCCGCTCGCCGACGAGCGGAGGCGCGGCCACCGGCTCCTCCGCGACCTCGAAACAGGCCGCGAAGCGCCGCTCGAGCTCGGGGTCGGGGCGGCGCAGGTAGAGCCGCGCCATCTCCTCTCCCGGCTCCAGGCGGTCGCCGAGGCGCGCCCGGTAGCGCAGCGCCACTCCCGGATCGATCGGGTCGCCGGGCACCCGGCGCCCGGCCCCGGCCGCCACGAGGAGCAGACCGAGGGCCCGCGTGCGCACGGCGGCCAGGAAGCCGGCGCGCGGCGCCAGCAGCGGCCGCTCGACCGGCGCCAGCGGCAGTTCCGGGCGTGCGAGCCAGGCGGTCTCCCCGCCCTGCGCGGCGAGGGCGCGGGCGAGCTGCTCGCGCGCCCGCCCCGAGTCGAGGGCCCTTTCGAGGTCGGTGCGCTCGACTTCGACTCCGGCGAGGCGCGCGATGTCGAGCGCGAGCACGAGGGTGACTTCCCGCGTCTCGGCCGGGCCCGCCCCCTCGAGGAGCGCGAACGCCTCGGCGACCTCCGCGGCGTTGCCGCTCCAGTCGCCGAGCGGCTGGCTCATGTCGGTCAGCCGGGCCGAGGCGCGCACCCCCAGCTCCTCGGAGGTGCCGACGAGGAGGCGCGAGAGCTCGCGCGCCTGCTCGACGCCGGGCAGGAAGGCGCCGTCGCCGGTCTTGACGTCGAAGACCACCGCGGCCGCGCCGGTAGCGAGCTTCTTCGAGAGGATGCTGGCGACGATCAGCGGCAGAGAATCGACGGTGCCGGTCACGTCGCGCAGGGCGTAGAGCCTGCGGTCGGCGGGAGCGATCTCCCCGGTGGCCACCCCCAGGGCCATCCCGACCTCGCGGAGCAGGCCGAGCGCGCGATTCCGGTCGAGGTCGAGCCGGAGTCCGGGCACCGTCTCGAGCTTGTCGGCCGTGCCACCCGTGTGGCCGAGCCCGCGGCCGGTGAGCATCGCGATCGGCAGGCCGCAGACCGCGAGCAGCGGCGCCAGCACCAGCGAGACCTTGTCGCCGACGCCGCCGGTCGAGTGCTTGTCGACCACCCCGGGGATCTCCCGCGCCAACTCCCAGCGCTCGCCGCTCTCCAGCATCGCGAGCGTGAGCTCGCGCGTCTCTGCCGCGTCGAGGCCGCGGATGGCCGCGGCCATCAGGAAAGCGCCGAGCTGGGAGTCGCTCCACCCGCCGGAGGCCGCCCCCGCGGCGACGGCGCGGATCTCGGTCCGGCCGAGCGCCTCGCCGGCGCGCTTGCGCGAGAGGATCTCGTACGGGCTGGGAGCGGGGCCGGGCATCCGGCGCCTCAGCCGGCGCCGGGGCCGCCGCCGGCGAGGCGCCGGGCCTCGGCCTGGAGCGGCGAGCGCGGGAACTCGTCGGCCAGACGGCGGAAGGTCGCGCGCGCCTGCTCGGTCCGTCCCAGCGAC
>JAHDVN010000011.1:19067-25331 GCA_023384635.1 Thermoanaerobaculia bacterium | reverse complement strand
CAGCAGCCGCCGGCAGCTCTCGTACTGCGCCAGCGCCGCGGCGGGCTCACCGGCGAGCGCGAGCAGCTCCATCACCATCCGGTGCGACGCCTCGCGCCAACCGTCGAGGGCGACGAGCCGCCGGCCCCAGGCGAGGCCCTCGCGGATCTCGCCCCGGCGGCGACAGAGGTCGACATAGCGCGCGAAGGCGCCGAGCGCGAGCTCGCCGAGCCGTTCCCGCTCGGCGAGCAGCCACTCTTCGAACGGCTCAGCGTCGCGCACCGCGAGCCCGGAGAGCAGCTCGCCGCGATAGAGGAGGAGAGCGGCGGCAACTGGCGCCGGATCGCCCGGGAGGACGGGCCGGGCGAGGGTCGCTGCGGCTGCCTCGAAGCGGTCCACGTCGACCTCGAGCCCCGGGCGGCGCCGCAGGCTCACATCCCCACGGCCAGCCACGAGCCACGGCCCGCCGGGTTCGCGATCGAGGTTTCGGCGCAGGTCCCAGAGCGCCCGGCGGAGGTTCCCCGCCGCCCGTTCCTCCGACAGGTCGGGCCAGAGGAGGCCCGTGAGACGGGAGCGGGCGAGCGGGCCGTGGGCGAGGGCGAGCCGGGCGAGCACGGCCGCCGTCTTCGCCGACTCGAGGTGGATGGAGCGCCTCTGGCCCTCGACCTCGAAGCCGCCGAGCAGGAGGATGCGGAGCTGCGGTTTTCCGGAGGCGACCATCGTGCGGCGGCCTCGGCCACCTCCGACAATCGTAGCTCGCCTCTCCAACGGGCCTCCAACGCCGCCCTGCCACCCTCGCGGCGTGCCGCCCTCCTCGCTCCCCGGCCGGCCGCGTTCCTATCTCCTCCGGTTCTGGCCGGCGGAGGCGGGAGAGGAAACACCCTGGCGCTGCAGTCTCCGCGACCTCGCGAGCGGGGAGCGGCGCGGCTTCGCGAACCCCGATGAGCTCGCCGCGTTCCTCCTCGCCGCCGGGCGCGGTGCGGGACCACCGGCCGCGCGGCGCACCGAAACGGGTCCCGGAGACGGCGCGGTCGCAGCCCCGGCGCGGCCGGGACGGGGGACGTCGGGCTGACGGGCCGGCCCGCGCCGGGAGGTGGCTCCCACAGGAGCCGGGCGAGGGCCGGCCTTCGCCGGCGGCTCAGGCGGTGCGGCGGCGCAGGAGCGCGAACGCGATTCCGGCGAGCAGCACGGCGAGGAGGGCGAGCCCGGCGGCACCCAGGGTCGGGATCGCGAGCACCGAGACCTGGACGGTCACCGCGGCGGCTGCGGCGTTGTTGGCGCCGTTCGGGTCGTTGCTGGTGGCGGTCGCCGTCGCGGCGTTGGTCAGCGAGCCGGTGGCGTCCGGGGCGAGGGTCGCCGTCACGTTGCAGGTGAGGGTGGTCCAGGCCGTGAACTGGCCGATGTTCCAGGTGAGGGTCGGCGCCGCGAAGGTGGCGCCGCAGTCGTTGCCGACGTAGACGAGCCCGGCCGGCAGGGTGTCGGTCACCATCGCGTCGGTGGCGTCGCCGGGGCCGAGGTTCGTCACCGTGAGCGTGAAGACGACCTGGTCGCCCGGCGCCGCCGTGGCGGGCGCCACCTGCTTGGTGAGCTCGAGGTCGGCGTCGACCAGCTCGGGCACGCACGTGAGCACCTCGACGTCGTCGATGTACCAGCCCATCCGGTTCACGACCGTGGTCGCGAAGAGGCGGAAGGCGACCGTCACCGCCGCGTTGCCCGCGTAGGCCGAGAGGTCGGCCGACTCGTCCTGGTAGGCCGCGGTCGCGGTCGAGGGGACGATGTTGAAGACCTGCGTCCCGTTGACCAGCACCTCGCCGATGTCGAAGGTCGTGAAGACCTCGTACCAGTTCGTCCAGTCGAGCTGGATCGGGGCGGCGAGCGAGCTGAAGTCGAAGGTGCGCGAGAGCAGGCTCGCCTGGCCGGAGTTCGCGTAGCAGCCGTCCAGGTTGGTGGCGAACACGTTCACCCCCGACGGGGCGCCGGTCGGCTCCGGACGGGGCACCGTGTCGCAGAGCTGGTAGACGCCGGTGACGACCGGCCCGCGCTCCCACTCGCCGAAGCCGCTCTCCACCCAGCCGCCGTCGTCGGCCTCGAAGTCGGCGAGGTGGAACGTCGCGGAAACGGTGCCCGGCGGGCAGACGATCGGCACGCCGGTCGGGACCGCCGGCTGGGGGGCGGCCGGGACCGCCGCGGCGGCGAGCTCCGCCTGCTCGGCGGGGGTCGCCGCCGACGCCGGCGGGGCCGCGCCGAGCAGGCAGAGCGAGAGGACCAGGAGGGGAACGGCGAAGTTCTTCTGTCGGCGCATCGGGATCGCTCCTCGGGGCAAGTCGCGTCGCCGGAAGCGGCAGCACGGCCCGGTGGCCACCGGGCCCGGCTCCGCTCGAGGCTCCTCGCGAGATCCGGGGAGACCCTACGCCGCGCCCCGCGGGGTGTCAAACGCGCGGCGCCCGCGCTCAGCGGAAGGTGGCGGCGACGCCGTCGAGGAGCATCTGGACCGAGAGGGCGACCAGGAGCAGGCCCATCAGCCGCTCCATCGCGAGCAGGCCGCGGGGGCCCAGGATGCGGTGGAACCACGGAGAGGCGAGGAGGATCGCCGAGGAGGCGACCCAGGCGGCGAGGAGCGCGGCCACGAGGAGGCCGGGGGTCGCCCCTGCCTGGCCCGAGAGCAGGATCAGGGTGGCGAAGGTCGAGGGGCCGGCCATGAGCGGGATCGCCAGCGGCACGATGAACGGCTCGCCCGCCGGCCCCTCCGAGGCCCCCTGCGCCGTGGGGAAGAGCATCTTGATCGAGATCAGGAAGAGGACGATTCCCCCCGCCACCGAGATCGACTCGCTGCGGATCCCGAGCAGGTTGAGGGTCGCGTTGCCGCCGAAGAGGAAGGCGAGGAGCACGCCGAGCGCGATGAGCAGCTCGCGCACGAGCACCCGCAGCCGCCGCTCCGGCGGCACGGTGGCGAGCGCCGAGACGAAGAGCGGCACGTTCCCGAGCGGGTCCATGACCAGGAAGAGCAGGATGGCGGCGGAGGAGAAGGTCATGGCGGGGGCGTCCGGAGGCCCGATGCTATCGCGCCACAACGGGAACCCCCCACCCGCCGCCTGTGAGAGATGCCGCAGCGCCGCCGGAGCGAGAGGCCTAAGCTACCCCCGTCGCCCTACCGCCGGGAGGACCGACCGATGCGCCGCACCCCCCTCTTCTTCCCCTGCCTCTCCCTGCTCCTCCTCGCCCTCTCGGCCCCGCCTCCTGGGGCGCGCGCCGAGATCGTGGACCACCGCGCCGTGGACGGCGTCGCCACCCTGCCGCAGGGGGTGATGGACGCCATCGGCACCCAGCGCTGGCTCTTCACCCACGCCTCGGTGGGGAGCAACATGGTCGACGGGCTCGACGACCTGCGCGCCCTCGACCCGCTCCGCTACCGCCTCGCCACCTCCTGGGTCGGCTTCGACTCCGGCCAGCAGCGGGCCGCGGACCCGCCGGCCACGACGCTCCCCGGCACCGTCTACGAGTGCCCGCGCGGCAACCCCGGCTGGGCGCAGAAGCTGGCGATCTTCGACAACTCGGTGCGCCTCGGCGGCTGGCGGGAGCCGAAGGTCGAGGTGGTGATGGACAAGCTCTGCTACATCGACGAGGACGCCGACGCCGGCGACTACCTCGCCACGATGGCGGCGCTGCGCGCGAGCTACCCGCACACCTACATCGTCTACGCCACGATGCCGCTGACCGACGGCACGGGGAGCGACAACGTGCAGCGCAACGTCTACAACCGGGCGGTGCGGGCGGCCTGCGCCAGCGGGGCGGCGATCCTCTTCGACATCGCCGACATGGAGGCGCACGACCCGTCGGGGGTCGAGCACACTTTCTCCTCCGGCGGCGCGGTCTACCAGCGTCTCTACGCCGGCTACACCGACGACGGCGGTCACCTGAACACCCTCGGCCGGCAGCGGGTGGCGCGCGGCTGGTACGCGGTGGCCGCAGTGCTCACCCGCGAGCCGGTCTTCGCCGACGGCTTCGAGGCCGGCGGCGCCGGCTTCTGGACGCTGCCCTAGCCCGCCGGCTCGCCGGCGAGCCGCGAGAGGAAGCCCTCGATCGCCGCCGCCAGCTCGGCCGGGCGCTCCTCGGGCGGCAGGTGGCCGGTCTCCGGAAAGACCACGAGCTCGGCCCGCGGCAGCGTGCGGGCGAGCTCGCGGCCCCAGCGCACGGCGATCAGCCGGTCCTCCTCCCCCCAGACCACGAGCGCCGGCTGGCCGATCGCCGCGAGGTCCACGGGCGGTGGCACCGGGCCGGGCGTCGGCGCGGTGAGCCCCACGTAGGCGTCGATCGCCCCTTCCACCCCGAGCGGCTCCAAGTAGAGCCGCACCAGCTCGTCGGTGACCCGCGCCGGGTCGGCGACCGAGCGCACGAGGGCCCGGCGCACCGTGCCCGGCCGCAACAGGAAGGCGCGCGCGAAGAGCGAGGTCAGGGGCCGGAACGAGGCCAGCCGGCTGCGGCGGGCGCGCCCGTACTCGGGCCGGGTGGTGTCGACGAGGACCAGGGAGCGCACCCGCTCCGGGTGGCGCGCGGCGAGGTGGAGGGCGAGCCCGCCGCCGTAGGAGTGCCCGGCGAGGTCGGCGCGCGCGATCCCCAGGTGGTCGAGGAGCGCGAGGACGAGCGCCGCCTGCCCCTCGAGGGTGTAGGCGGCGCGCTCGCGCGGCCGCTCGGTGTAGCCGAAGCCGTGGAGGTCGGGGGCGACCACCCGGCGATGCCGCGCGAGCTCCGGGATCACCAGCCGCCAGCTCGCCGCCGAGGCCCCGAAGCCGTGGAGGAGCACGAGCGGCTCGCCGGCGCCGCGCTCGACCGCCCGCACCCGGCGCCCCCCGATCTCCCGGAGCTCCCCGGCGGGCAGCTTCCGGACAGCCTCCTCGTACGGCGTCAGCGAGACGCAGCCGACCAGGAGCGAGCTCGCGAGGGCGAGGAGCAGGTGGCGGGGCGGCCGGCGCACGGCGGCGATCCTCCCCCGGCCCGCGGGGCCGGGGCAACTCAGCCACCGAGCCAGTCGCGGAGCCGCGCGTAGACCTCGGGGTGGGCGAGGAGATCGAAGTGGCCGATGCCGCGCCCCACCCACTGCCGGTCGGGCGGGAAGGCGAGGGTCCGGGCTTGGTCGGGGTGGCGCCCGAGGGCGCTCGCGAGCGGCACGAGGCCGTCGCCCGCGAGCCGGGACCGGAGGCTGCCGGCGCCGGCGCCGAGGAGCCCGGCGATGGCCCCGCAGCGCACCCCCGCCGGCAGGGGCACCGGGCGCCGGCGATCCGCCGCAGGCGCGAAGCGGTCGCGGCCCCGCCAGTCCTCGGCGAGCAGGTTTCCGTGCCGCAGGTCGGTGATGCCGGCGCTGCGCACCGCTCCCAGGCGGGCCAGGGGACGGGCGTAGGGCGCCGCGCCGAGGAGCCGGTGCAGCCAGAGGCCGCCGCGCTCGAGCGGCGCCCCGTGGTGCGGCGTGCCGAGGAAGACGAGGTGGTGCAGCCGCCCCGGCCACGCGGCACCCTCCTGCCCGGCGATCTGGCAGGCGCTGCGCGCCACGAGGCCGCCCATGCTGTGGCCGACGATCGCCAGCTCCGCGACGGGCACGGGCCAGAGCGCCACCAGCCGCTCGAGCTCCGCCGCCAGCTCCCGGCCGTTCTCCGATACGTGCCGGCCGCTGTTGTAGCGCACCGCGACCGCGGTCCAGCCGAGGTCGCGCTCCAGCGCCGCGCCGTGGTCGTGGTCGCCCCGCCGCCAGTGGGCGTCGCTGCGGCAGAGCCCGTGCACGAGCAGCAGCAGGCGCCCTCCGGCGCCGGGGAGCGCGGCGGCGAGCGCCTCCCGCTCCCGCGGCAGGTCGCGGCCCGCCCGGCGCAGCCGCAGCGGGATCGCCAGCGGGTTGGCGGTCGCCGCGAGGTGGTCGCCGACCACGCCGTTGAGCACCGCCACGAGCTCCTCCCGCCGAGCCGGAGGGCGGCACCCGGCGCGCCGCGGGCTCGCCAAGGCCAGGGCGATGTCGAGCCCGTCGCCCACCTGCCGGGCCGTCCAGCGGATCGAGCGGTAGACCACCCCGGTCAGGCCCCGGGTCCGCCCGGGCAACCGCCGCCACGCCGTCCAGGGCCGGGCGATGCCGGCGTGCATCTCCTCGACGAGGTCGGCGAGCCCGAGCACGCCGTGCTGCGCCAGCCGCACGAGGCCGCGCAGATGGTCCGGATCGCGCTCGCGGCGGCGGCTCATGGCGGGGTCGGGCGGCGCCCGGGGGGCGCCCCGCGCGCCACTCACCCCGCCCCCCCCCCGCGGGCG
>JAHDVN010000011.1:0-19055 GCA_023384635.1 Thermoanaerobaculia bacterium | reverse complement strand
CACACCCGGGCCGTCGCTGGCGGTACGATTCGCGGCACCATGAAGAGCCATCGCCAGGAGCTCTGGTTCGAGATCCCCGCGCGGCGGGGGTTCGTGAACATCACGCCCCAGGTCGAGGCGGCGCTCGCGGCGAGCGGCATCCGCGAGGGGCTCTGCCTCGTCAACGCCATGCACATCACCGCCTCGGTCTTCGTCAACGACGACGAGCGCGGGCTGCACGAGGACTACGAGCGCTGGCTCGAGCGGCTGGCGCCGTTCGACGCCGGGAGCGATCCGGCGCGAGGGGGCTATCGCCACAACCGCACCGGCGAGGACAACGCCGATGCCCATCTGAAGCGGCAGGTGATGGGGCGCGAGGTGGTGGTCGCGGTCACCGGCGGGCGGCTCGACTTCGGCCCCTGGGAGCAGATCTTCTACGGCGAGTTCGACGGCCGGCGCCGCAAGCGGGTGCTGGTCAAGATCATCGGCGAGTGAAAGGGAGGGGGAGAGCGCGATGAGAATCACGGTGCGCGACCGCGGGCCGCTCCGGGTGGAGCTCGGCGAGGGCGAGGAGATCGAGCTCGTCGACGGCCAGGGGAGGACCTTCGGCCTCGGCGGCCGGCGAGCGCTCTCGCTCTGCCGCTGCGGGGCGTCGGCGAACAAGCCGTTCTGCGACGGCGCCCACGGCCGGGCCGGCTTCGACTCCGCCTGCGAGGCCCGCAACCTGCCGCCGGCCGGCGGCTGAGCCTCGCACCCCCGGCCGGGGGACCGGGGGAGTTCGTGCTACCCTCGACGCCATCCTGAGCTTCCGAACCACTCCGGACCGCGCGTCGTCCGCCGGCGAGATGGCTCTCGTCCGGCGGCGGCGGGGGTCTGCCCGCCGATGAGCCTGCTGCCGCGCATCCTGCTCGTCGACGAGTCGGCCGACGACCGCGATCTGATCGGGCTGGTCCTCGCCGGGGCGTTCGGCGAGGTGGCCATCGAGGCGGTGGCCGACGCCGCCGCGCTGGCCCGCGCGGTGAGCGCCGGCCAGTTCGGTCTCGTGCTCGCCGAGCACGACCCCTCCTGGATCCGCTCGAGCGACCTGCTGCGGCTCCTCCACGACCTCTGCCCCGACTGCCCGGTGATCGTGGTCACCGGCAAGCCGCTCGAGCAGGTGGCGGCGGAGGTCCTCCACCTGGCCGCCGACGGCCTCGTGCCCAAGACCAGCAGCGGGCTGGCCGGGCTGCCGCAGGCGGTCCGCTCGGCCCTCTTCCGCGCCCGGCGCCGGCGCGCCGAGAGCCCCGCCGACCGCCCCTTCCGGCGCCTCTTCGACGCCCTCCCGGTGGCGCTCTTCATCGCCTCCGAGGACGGCACCCTGCTCGACGTGAACCCTGCTTTCGCGGGGCTGCTCGGCCTCTCCACCCCCGAGCAGTGCGCGCAGCGCCCGTTCGCCTCCCTGTTCGCCGAGGCCGCCGAGGCGGAGGCCTTCGCGGCCCGTCTCGCGGCGGCCGGCGGGCCGCTCGCTGCCGAGGCGCGGCTGCGACGCGCCGACGACCGCTCCTTCTGGGGCAGCCTCACCGCCTGGCGCGCCGCCGGCGAGAGCGGGCAGCCGGGGCGGATCCAGGGGGTGATCGAGGATCTCTCGGCGCGCCGCGCCGCCGAGGAGGAGCTCGCTCGCCGCGGCGAAGCGCTCGCCGGCTCGAACGCCGAGCTCGAGGAGATGGCCTACGCCGTCTCCCACGACCTGCGCAAGCCGCTCACCCAGATCGCCCGCTACCTCGAGCTGCTCGACGCCGACGCCGGAGCGGGCCTCGGCGACGACGCCCGCCGGCTGCTCGCCCAGGCGCGGGCGAGCGCCGGCCGCCTCGAGGCGATGGTCGAGGCCGTGCTGCGCTGCGCGCGCATCGAGGGCGCCGCGGCCCCGCTGGCCGAGGTGGCGCTCGATCCGGTGCTCGACCGCGTCCTCGAGCGCCTCGCCGAGGAGCTCGCGGCGAGCGGCGCCGAGGTCGTGCGCCGCCCCCTGCCCACCGTGCGCGCCGACGGGGCGCAGGTCGAGCAGCTGCTCTGGAACCTCCTCGACAACGCGTTGAAGTTCCGCGGCCCCGCAGCTCCGCGGATCGAGCTCGCCGCCGAGGACGGGGGAGACCACTGGCACCTCACGGTGCGCGACAACGGCATCGGCATCGAGGCGCGGGACAGCGCCCGCGTCTTCGCCGTCTTCCAGCGGCTGCACACGGCCGCGGAGATCCCCGGCAGCGGCATCGGGCTCGCCGTCTGCCGCCGCATCGTGGCCCGCCACGGCGGCCGGATCTGGGTCGAGTCCCAGCCCGGCGCGGGATCGACCTTCCACTTCACGCTGGCGAAGCGCCCGGCGCCCCGGTCGCCGAGCCCGCCCGAGGACCCCGGCGAATGAGCGAGCCCCGCCCCGTCACCGCGCTGCTGATCGAGGACGACCCCGGCGACGCCGAGCTGATCCGGCAGCTGCTCGCGCGCGGCGAGCCCGCCTGCCGCACCGAGGTCCGCCCGCGGCTCGCCACCGGCCTGGCGAGGCTCGCCGAGGGGGGGGTCGACGTGGTGCTGCTCGACTTCTCGCTGCCGGACAGCGTCGGCCTCGCCTCCTTCCGCGCGCTGCGCGACGCGCACCCCGAGGTGCCCGTGCTGGTGCTGACCAGCCTCGACGACGACGCCATGGCGGTGCGAGCGGTGGCCGAGGGAGCCCAGGACTACCTCGTCAAGCAGCACGTCGACGGCCGCCTGCTCGGCCGCGCGCTGCGCTATGCGATCGAGCGACACCGGATCCAGCGGGCGCTCTCGGCGAGCGAGGAGCGCTACGCGCTCGCGGTGCGCGGAGCCAACGACGGGCTCTGGGACTGGGACTGCGCCGCTGGCGCCGTCTACCTCTCGCCGCGCTTCCACGAGATCCTCGGCTACCGCCCGGGCGAGATCGGCGACCGGCTCGAGTCGTGGCTCGCTCTCGCCGCGCCGGACGACCGGGAGCGGCTGCGAGCCGCGCTCACCTCCCACGCGGAAGGCGGCGATCTCCACTTCGAGCTCGAGCACCGGATGCTCCACCGCGACGGCCGCGCGCTCTGGGTCACCACCCGGGGCGCCGCGGTGCGGGAGGCGGGCGGGCGGGCGGTGCGCATGGCCGGCTCGATGGCCGACGTCTCCGGGCGCAAGGCGGCGGAGCGCCAGCTGCTCCACGACGCCCTCCACGACGGGCTCACCGGGCTCGCCAACCGGACCCTCTTCCTCGACCGCCTCTCGGTGGCCCTGGCCGCCCGCCGGCGCGGCGAACCTGCCCCCTTCGCGGTGCTCTTCCTCGACCTCGACCGCTTCAAGCACGTCAACGACAGCCTCGGCCACGGCAAGGGAGATCGCCTGCTCGTCGAGATCGCCCGGCGGCTCACCGGCCTGATGCGGCCGGGCGACACCGTCGCCCGCCTCGGGGGTGACGAGTTCGCGGTGCTCGCCATCGGGGTGCGCGACAGCGCCGCGGCCGCCCACATCGCCGAGCGGATCCAGCGTCAGCTCGCCATCCCCTTCCGCCTCGACCACGAGGAGGTCTTCGCCGGCGCGAGCATCGGCATCGCCCTGCCCGGCGAGGGCGACGGGGACGCCGAGCACCTGCTGCGGGACGCCGACCTGGCGATGTACCGGGCCAAGGCCGCCGGCCGCGGGCGCTACGAGGTCTTCGACCTCGAGCTGCACACCGCCGCCGTGCAGCTGCTCAAGCTGGAGACGGAGCTGCGGCGCGCGGTGGCCGCCGGCGACTTCGTCATGCACTACCAGCCGATCGTCACCCTGGCCGACGGCCGCATCGTCGGCTTCGAGGCGCTCACCCGCTGGCAGCACGCCGAGCGCGGCCTCGTCGCCCCGGTCCACTTCATCGCGCTGGCCGAGGAGACCGGCCTGGTGGTGCCGCTCGGCTGGTTCGTGCTCGAGCGCGCCTGCCGGCAGCTGCGCGCCTGGCAGAGCCGCTTCCCCGCCTCGCCGCCGCTCTTCATGAGCGTCAACGTCTCCGGCAAGCTCTTCGCCGAGGACGGAGCGGTGGAGCGGGTGCTGCGCATTCTCGAGGCCGCGGACCTGGCGCCGGAGAGCCTGCGGCTCGAGGTCACGGAGAGCGTCGTCCTCGA
Organism: Thermoanaerobaculia bacterium; assembly: GCA_023384635.1. Taxonomy (GTDB): domain Bacteria; phylum Acidobacteriota; class Thermoanaerobaculia; order Multivoradales; family JAGPDF01; genus JAAYLR01. Next base: position 14,958 of record JAHDVN010000011.1, on the reverse strand, counting down.
CCACAGCGCGGCCGTGACCGAGAAGCTGCACACCCTGCGCGCGCTCGGGGTGCAGCTCTCCATCGACGACTTCGGGACCGGCTACTCCTCGCTGAGCTACCTGCAGCGCTTCCGCTACGACTCGCTGAAGATCGACCGCTCCTTCGTGCGCGACATCGAGATCAACGACTCGCGGGTGATCATCGAGACGATCCTCTCGCTCGCCCGGCATCTCGGGATCAGCGTCGTGGCCGAGGGAGTGGAGACGGAGGCGCAGCTCGAGCGCCTCCGCACTCTCGGCTGCCCGCTCGGCCAGGGCTTCTGGTTCTCGCGCCCGGTCGCCGTCCCCGAGGTCGAGCGCCTCCTCGCCGCCGGCGCCGCCGGCTGAGGACCCCTCCGGGCCGGTCTAGCTCCCGCCCGCCAGGGCCTCCCGCCGCACCGCGTCCGCGGCGAGCGAGAAGTGCATCTGGACGATCACCCAGCGCCCCTCCCGCTTCTCGAGCACCCCCGTCCAGCGGGCGTCGCGCCAGCACGACTCGCTTCCCTCCCACTCGGCGCAGTCGTCGAGCAGGGCGGAGAACCAGGCGACGTCCCCGGCGCGCGAGAAGGTCGTGGCGAGCTCCCGGACCTCGGAGCGGGTGGCCCGGAAGCGGGGATCCATGAAGCCGTCGACGAGCGGCACGAAGGCCTGCCAGCCGCGCACCGTGCTCTGCGAGTCCGGGTGGAAGATGAGGAGCCCGTCGTCGTGGGCGATCAGGCTCTCGAGGCGCAGGCGGTCCTTGGCGAGCGCCCAGCCGATCGAGTCGCGCACCGCGCGCTCCACCTCGGAGCGGTCGACCGCCGCGGCCTCCGGGAGCGCCGGCAGGATGTCGCGCAGCGCCGCGTCGAGGCGCACCGCCAGGTCCGGCGGATACCAGTGTCCGGCGTCCGGCGAGACCGAGAAGCCGGCGAGGAGGCCGGCGCGGGCCATCTCGGCCGCCATCTCCCGCTGCTCGCCGACGCGGCGGTCGCGCGCCGTGGTGAGCAGCACCCCGCGCACGCCGCGCGCCGCGGCGGAGCGCAGGCGCTCCGCGTCGAAGCCGTCCGGACGGGCCGGGCAGAGGGAGACGAATCCGGCGACCGGGAAGGCGTCGGCGGCCACGGCGGCGAGCGCCGCGGCGCCGCCCGAGGAGAAACCGCCGACCACGACGCGCGCCGGGTCGACCGGGTAGTCGCGGAGCAGGCGGGCGTGGACCGCGCGCAGCTCCGCCAGCGTCCGGGGCAGATCCTGCAGCCAGTCGAACCCGTTCGGGGCGACGAGCTGCGTCGACTGCGGATAGGCGACCACGAAGCCGGCCGCGAGCAGCGGCGAGGTCCAGTGCGGGCGGAGCGCATCCACGTTCTCGCCCCCGCCGTGCAGGGCGAGGAAGAGCGGGAGGCGGACGCCGGGCGGCGTGCCAGGGGGCACGACGACGTCGAGCCGCGGCTGCACAGCCTTCTCCGCCTCCGCCCGCCGCGCCTCGCACTGCCGGGCGATCCCGGCGAACCGGGGGCTCGCCCGGAGCGCCGCCCAGCCGTCGTCGAGGAAGTCGAACTTCCCGTACCACTCCCCGGCCGCGAGCGCCCGTTCGAGGGCGGCGGCCGCCCCTTCGCCGTCGCCCAGCCGCGAGCGAACGTAGGCGATGTTGAAGGTGTTGGCGCGCAGGCGCTCGGGGTGCTCCTCGATCCCCTCCGTCAGCAGCCTCTCGGCCTCACCGAAGCGCTCGGCGGCGACCAGACGGCCGAGCTCGGCGCGCATCGCCTCGTAGGTGGCGAAGCGAGCGGCGCCGGGTGGCTCGGCAGCCGCGAGCGCGGCGGCACCGACGAGGGCCCAGCCGAACAGCGAGATCCGGACGAAAGCGCGCATGGACACCTCCCGGCCACCCCGTGGAAGGCGGCTCCTTCCCCGATACGCCGGGGCGGAGGAGAAGTTCACCCCCGTGCCGGGAGAGAGCGCGCGGCGCTCAGGAGACGACCGGCAGCGAGACCTTGAGGAAGAAGTCGTTCCCCTTGTCGTCGACCAGGATGAAGGCCGGGAAGTCGACGACCTCGATCTTGTAGATCGCCTCCATGCCGAGCTCCGGGTACTCGAGGAGCTCCACCTTGCGGATCGACTCGTGGGCGAGGAGCGCCGCCGGCCCGCCGATCGAGCCGAGGTAGAAGCCGCCGTGCTTGGCGCAGGCGTCCGTCACCTGCTTGCTGCGGTTCCCCTTGGCGATCATCACCAGCGAGCCGCCGTGCGACTGGAAGAGGTCGACGTAGGAGTCCATGCGCCCGGCGGTGGTCGGCCCGAACGAGCCCGAGGCCATCCCCTCCGGGGTCTTGGCCGGGCCGGCGTAGTAGACCGGGTGGTCCTTTAGGTACTGGGGCAGCCCCTCGCCGCGGTCGAGCCGCTCCTTGAGCTTGGCGTGGGCGATGTCGCGGGCCACCACGATCGGCCCGGTGAGGAGCAGAGGCGTCGAGACCGGGTGCTTCGTGAGCTCGGCGAGGATCTCCGGCATCGGGCGGTTCAGGTCGACCGGGACGCCGTGGCGGTGGGCGCCGGTGCGGTATTTCTCGGGCAGGAAGCGGACCGGCTCGTGCTCGAGCTCCTCGAGCCAGACGCCGTCGCGGTCGATCCGGGCCTTCACGTTCCGGTCGGCCGAGCAGGAGACCCCCATCCCCACCGGGCAGGAGGCGCCGTGGCGGGGCAGCCGGATCACCCGCACGTCGAGGGCGAAGTACTTGCCGCCGAACTGGGCGCCGATCCCGGTGCCGCGCGCGAGCTCCAGCGCCTTGGCCTCGAGCTCGCGGTCGCGGAACGCCTGGCCGTGCGCGTTGCCCGCGGTCGGCAGGTCGTCGAGGTAGCCGGCGGAGGCGAGCTTGACGGTCTTCATCGTCGCCTCGGCCGAGGTGCCGCCGATCACGAAGACGAGGTGGTAGGGCGGGCAGGCGGCGGTGCCGAGGGTGCGCATCTTCTCGGCCATGAACTTCTCGAGGCTCGCCGGGTTGAGCAGCGCCTTCGTCTCCTGGAAGAGCATCGACTTGTTCGCCGAGCCGCCCCCCTTGGCCACGAAGAGGAGGTCGTAGCGGTCGCCGTCGGCGGCGTAGATGTCGATCTGCGCCGGCAGGTTCGTGCCCGAGTTCTTCTCCTCGTACATCGTGAGCGGCACGGTCTGCGAGTAGCGGAGGTACTCCTTGGTGTAGGTCTCGAAGACGCCGCGCGAGAGCGCCTCGGCGTCGCCGCCGCCGGTCCAGACCCGCTGCCCCTTCTTCGCCACGATCGTCGCCGTGCCGGTGTCCTGGCACATCGGCAGCTTCCCCTCGGCCGAGATCACGGCGTTGCGCAGGAGCGCCAGCGCCACGCCGCGGTCGTTCGGCGAGGCCTCCGGATCCTCGAGGATCGCCGCCACCTGGGCGAGGTGGCGCGGGCGGTAGAAGAACGAGATCTCCCGGAACGCCTCGCGCGCGAGGAGCGCGAGCGCCTCGGGCGCGACCTTCAGGATCTCCTGCCCCTCGAAGCTCGCGACCGAGACGTGGTCGCCCGGGAGCTTGCGGTAGCGGGTCTCGTCCGTCCCGGCGTGGGGAAACGGCTCGGCATACTGGAACTCGGGCATGGGGGGCCTCCTCGGCCCCCGATCATCCCGCAATCGGCGGCGAAGCGCCCGACCCCGCCGGGTGGCCCGGCCGGGCCGCCTCCCCCGGTCGCGCGGGGCCGACCATCCGGTCCGCCCGCCTAGAGCAGCCGGCTGGCGAGGTTGGCGAGGGCCGAGCGCTCCCCCTTCTCCAGGTTCACGTGGGCGTAGAGGGGCTGCCCGCGCATCCGGTCGATGAGGAAGGAGAGGCCGTTGGAGCGGGCGTCGAGGTAGGGAGTGTCGATCTGGAAGACGTCGCCGGCGAAGATCATCTTCGTCCCCTCGCCGGCGCGGGTGATGATCGTGCGCACCTCGTGCGGGGTGAGGTTCTGCGCCTCGTCGACGATGAAGATGATGTTCGAGAAGGAACGGCCGCGGATGTAGGCGAGAGGCGTGATGTGCAGCTTCTCCGACTCGATCATCTCGTCGATCCGCCGCGCCTCGCCCGCCTTGTCGTCGAACTGGTGGCGGATCACGTTCAGGTTGTCCCAGAGCGGCTGCATGTGCGGGCTGATCTTCGACTTGATGTCGCCGGGCAGGAAGCCGATGTCGCGGTTCGAGAGCGGCACCAGCGGGCGGGCGAGGTAGACCTGCCGGAACTGCCGCCGCTGCTCGAGCGCGCCGGCGAGCGCCAGCAGCGTCTTGCCCGTCCCCGCCTTGCCCGAGAGCGAGACCAGCGGCACCGCCGGGTTGAGCAGGGCGTGGAGGGCGAAGGTCTGCTCCGCGTTGCGCGGCTTGATGCCGTAGGCCGACCCCTTCTGCACCGGCGCCAGCCGCCCGCTCGCCGGATCGAACCAGGCGAGCGCCGAGGCGTGCGGGGCCCGCAGCACGAAGTACTGGTTGGCGACCGGCGCGGCGACACCCGCCTCCTCCGGCGCCAGCCCTCCCTCCTGGAAGAGGCGCCGCACCGGCTCCGGCTCCTCGAGCTCGACCTCGGCGAGGCCGGAGTAGAGGTGCTCGACGTCGTCGATGCGGACCGTCTCGTAGTCCTCGGCGCGGAGGCTGAAGGCCCGCGCCTTGACCCGGAGGTTCACGTCCTTGGTGACCAGCACCACCTCGCGCCCGGGCTCGCGCTCGGTGAGGGCGAGGGTGGCGTTGAGGATCCGGTGGTCGTTCTTGGCGCTGCCGAAGAGGCTCCGGGCGTCCTGCGAGGCGCGCTCCTCGGCGAGCACCCGGAAGCTGCCGTGGCTCTCCCCGTCGAGCGGCACCCAGCCGGAGAGGGGATCGCTCTCCGAGATCCGGTCGAGCTCGCGGATGAACTCCCGCGCCTGCAGGTTGACGACGTGGTCGCCCTTCTTGAACTGGTCGAGCTCCTCGAGGACGGTGATCGGCACCGCCACGTCGTGCTCCTCGAAGTTGTAGATCGCCGAGGAGTCGTAGAGCAGGACCGAGGTGTCGAGGACGAAGATCTTGCGCCGGGGGCTGGTCATCCGGGGACTCCTATCACGTCCGTGTCGCGCCCCCGTGGCGGACGGACGGGCTCCCCGCCGTCCGCCTCAGGGCCGCCGCTCCGCCGGCCAGTCGCCGGGGTCGAAGAGATCGTCGTGGAACCGGTACGCCCCGCCCAGACGGCGCAGGCGCGCCTCGCCGTGCATCCGCCCGGCGTCGCCGTCGCCCTCGAGCAGGAGGATCGCCCAGTCGGCGTGGGCGAAGGCGCGCACGATCCGCACCGCGCGCGGGCGCCCCTCGCCGAGCCGTGCGAAGAGGTCGGGCCCCGCGGCACGCGCCGCCTCGTAGCGCGGGCGCTCCTCCGGCTCGACGAGGGCGAGCAGGGCCGGCCAGTCGCGCCCGGCGATCGCCGCGTGCCAGGCGAGGTAGGCGCGGCCGGCCTCGCCGCCGTCGCGCGCGATCTCGCGCCCGGGCAGCTCCGGCGCCAGCGGGAGGTCGAGCTCCACCTCGTAGCTGCGCCCCGCGCCCCGCGCCGTGACCCGCCCCGCCAAGCGGCCGCCGCGCAGGGCGACCGTGGAGGCCGTCTCCGACTCGCGGCAGAAGCCGCAGCCCGTGCCGGGGCCGAAGTACCAGGTGGCGCCGAGGAACGCGCCGCCGGCGTCGAACTCGAGGTAGGCGACGGCCGTCTCCTCGTCGACGAAGTCGCGGTTGATCGCCCGCTCGCGCAGCCAGAGCCGGTCGACGAATTCGGCCTGGAAGACGGCGTTCGAGATCGCCACCCGCGTGCCCGGCTCGTCGCCGATGCCCACCCGGGCCGGGAAGGCGTAGGCGCCGGCCACCTCGAAGGCCACGCCGTCGGCCTCGAAGCGGCCGGAGGCCTGGGGTGGCTCGCCGGCGACCGCTGCGGGAGGGGTCGACGGAAGCGCCCAGAAGAGCGCGAGCAGGCCGGCGGCGGCGAGCGGGGCAGGAGTGCGCAGTCGGAGACCTCTGTCCCGGAGTCTAGCCCCGCCGGCCCTCGCTGCGCAGGATCGCCGGGCGCCGGGGGTTCCTCCGGGAGGGCCGGGGGCTGCCCGGCCGAGACCGCCCGGCGCCGCAACTCGCCTGGCACCCATTGCACCCGTCGCTGCCGCAACTCGCCTGGCACCTGTTGGCCTGTTGGGCACCTGTTGCCCGACTCGCCTGGCAGCTGCCGGGGATCTGGAGGATGATCGGCCCATGCCGGCCCGCCGTCTCGCCACCGCCTGCGCCCTGCTGCTGCTCGCCCTCTCGCTCCGCCCGGCGGGCGGGCAGGAGGGGCCGGCCGCCGAGCCGGCTGCCGAGCCGCCAGCGCGGCCCGATCTCTCCGGCCACTGGCTCCTCGGGGCGAAGGCCGGGGACCGCCCGGCGGGCCGGTCGCGGGGCGCGGGCCCACGGCGGGGAGACGGACCGCGGGCCGGCGGCGAGCGCGAGGGGACGGGGCCCCGGGGCGGGGGGTTGGGCCCGCCCGAGGCCGAGCTCGAGCTGCGCCGGGAGGGGGAGGCGGGCTACCTTCTGACCGACGGCGCCGGGCGCACCTGGCCCCTCCCGGCCGACGGGCGGGAGCGCGAGTCCACCGACGCCGAGGGGCGCCGCCTCTGGCTGCGCAGCGACTGGGACCTCGAGGGGCGGCTGGTGGTGCGACGGGTGCAGGACGGGCGGCCGACTTCGATCGACTCCTACGCGCTCGATCCCGCCGACGGCACGCTCGTCGTCACCCGCCGGCTCTCCGGCGAGCCCGAGGGCGCCGGGCGCCGCTTCGTCTACCAGCGCGCTCCCGGCCCGCCCGCCCGGCCCGCGCCCCGCTGACCGCCGCACCGGAAGGGGAACGACCATGCCGCCGACTCGCCGCCTCTGGCAGACCGCCGCCCTCCTCGCCCTCGTCGCGCTCCTCGCCGGCGCGGCCTGGGCCGCCTGGCGCTTCTGGCCCCGCGCCGCCGGGCCGCTCGACGGCCTGACCTGGGGGGAGGTGACGCGCGGCGACCTGGAGGTGGTGGTCTCCTCGACCGGGGCGCTCGAAGCGATCGACGCCGTCGAGGTCGGGACCCAGGTCTCGGGGACCCTCGACGAGGTGCGGGCCGACTTCAACGACCGGGTGACGAAGGGGCAGGTGCTGGCGGTGATCGACACCCGCCTGCTCGACGCCGCGCTGCGCGACGCCGAGGCCAGCCTCGAGCGCGCCCGCGCCCAGCACGCGCTCGCCGAGAGCGACCTCGCGCGCCGGGTGCAGCTCCACGCCCACGGCCTGTTGCCCGAGGGCGAGCTGCGCAGCTTCGAGACCGCGGTGGTGACCGCCCGCGCCAGCGTCGTCTCCGCCGAGGCCCAGGTCGATCGCGCGCGGGAGAACCGGAACAACGCGGTGATCCGCGCACCGATCGACGGCGTGGTGGTCGAGCGCGCGGTGGAGGCCGGGCAGACGGTGGCGGCGAGCTTCAACACGCCGCGCCTCTTCCTGCTCGCGCGCGATCTCGCGCGGATGCGAATCCTCGCCGAGGTGGACGAAGGGGACATCGGCCAGGTGCGCGAGGACCAGGAGGTCCGCTTCACGGTCGCCGCCCACCCCGAGCGCGAGCTCGCCGGGCAGGTGCGGCAGATCCGCCTGCAGCCGAAGGTCGAGCAGAACGTCGTGAAGTACACGGTGGTGGTCGAGACCGGCAACGAGGAGGGGCTGCTCCTGCCCGGCATGACCGCCACCCTCGACTTCCTCGTCGAGCGGGTCGCCGACGTCCTCACCGTCCCCGGCACCGCCGTGCGCGTGCGCCCGAACGCGGCCATGCAGGCCCTGCTCGACAAGCAGCGGGCCGAGCGGCAGGCGGCGCGGGGGGGTGCGCCCGCCGGTGCCAACGGGGGCGGCGGCCGCGGCCTGGGCGGCGGCGGCTTGCCGGGCGCCGAAGGCGGTCCGGGAGGTCCGCCCTCCGACATGCGGCGGCTCTGGATCCGCGACGCCGAGGGGCAGCTGCGCGCCCTCCCGGTGCGGATCGGGCTCACCGACGGGAGGCGGGTCGAGATCCGCCCCCTGCGAGGCGAGATCGAGCCCGGCACCCCGGTGGTCACGGCGGTGCCGGCCGACGGCGCGGCGGCGGGCGGACGGAGCGGCGGGCCGGGGCCGCGGGGGTTCCGGGTCCTGTGAGCGCGCCCGCTCCCGCGCTCCTCGCCGTCTCCCGCCTCGAGAAGGTCTATCCCGGGGCCGAGCCGGTGCACGCCCTGCGCGGCATCGACCTCGCGGTCGAGCACGGCGAGTTCCTCGCCCTCATGGGCGCCTCGGGCTCGGGCAAGTCGACGCTCATGAACCTGCTCGGCTGCCTCGACCGGCCCACCGCGGGCCGCTACCTGCTCGACGGCGAGGACGTGGCCGGCCTCGACCGCGACCAGCGGGCGCGGGTGCGCAACCGGAAGATCGGCTTCGTCTTCCAGGGCTTCAACCTGCTCGCTCGCACCTCGGCGGTGGAGAACGTCGAGCTGCCGCTGGTCTACGACGCCGCGCTCCACAGCCGCGAGGCGCGCTCGCGCGCGGTGGAGGCCCTCGCCCAGGTCGGCCTCGCCGACCGCCTGGAGCACGAGCCCTCCCAGCTCTCGGGCGGCCAGCAGCAGCGGGTGGCGATCGCGCGCGCGCTGGTCAACCGCCCGGCGATCCTGCTCGCCGACGAGCCGACCGGGAACCTCGACACCGCCACCTCGATGGAGATCCTGGCGCTGCTCCAGGAGCTCAACCGCGGCGGCACCACGATCGTCCTCGTCACCCACGAGGCCGACATCGCCGCGTGCGCCGGCCGCATCGTCACCCTCTCCGACGGGCGAATCGTCGGCGACGAGCGCGTGGCGGCGCCGCTCGACGCGGCGGCGCGCGCCGCGGCGCTGCGGGAGGTCGCCGCGTGAAGCTCCGCCGCCTGCTCCGGGCCGCGCTCCGCAGCATCGGGCGCAACCGTCTGCGCAGCCTCTTGACCGCGCTCGGCATCGTCATCGGCGTCGCCGCGGTGATCGTCATGGTCGCCCTCGGGCGCGGCGCGCAGCTGCGCATCGAGAGCGAGATCTCCGCCCTCGGCCGCAACATGCTGACCGTCTTCTCCGGCGCCTCGCAGTTCGGGGGGGTGAGCCGCGGCGTGGGGAGCGTGCCGACCCTGACCCTGGCCGACGCCGAGCGCCTGCGCGAGGACGCGACGCTCCTCTCCTGGGTCTCGCCCTCGGTGCGCACCGGTGCCCAGGCGGTGGCCGGCGGCACGAACTGGCCGACCACCGTCTACGGCGTGATGCCCGACTACCTCGAGGTGCGTGAGTGGAAGGTCGCGGAGGGCGAGGTCTTCGGCGAGCGCGAGGGGAGAGCCGGAGCCAAGGTCGCGCTGCTCGGCGCCACGGTGGCGCGCGAGCTCTTCGGCGAGGGCTCGGCGGTCGGCGAGCGGGTGCGGATCGGGTCGGTGCCGTTCCGGGTCGTCGGCGTGCTCGCCCCAAAGGGGGTGAGCGGCTTCGGCGCCGACCAGGACGACGTGGTGCTGGCGCCGATCGGCGCCGTGCTCGGGCGCCTGACCCGACCCAACGCCCCGATCCAGCTCCACCTCTCGGTCGCCTCCTTCGACCGGATGAAGGAGGCCGAGGCCGAGGCGCGGGAGATCCTGCGCGCCAGCCATCGCCTCGGCGAGGCCGAGGAGGACGACTTCACGATCCGCAGCCAGGCCGACCTCGCGAGCGCCGCCACCGCCACCACCGAGACCCTCACCCTGCTGCTCGGCGGTGTCGCCGCGGTGTCGCTCCTGGTCGGCGGCATCGGGATCATGAACATCATGCTGGTCTCGGTCACCGAGCGCACGCGCGAGATCGGGATCCGCCTGGCGGTCGGGGCGCGCTCGCGCGACATCCTGCTCCAGTTCCTGCTCGAGGCGCTGGCGCTCACGGTGGGCGGCGCTCTCCTCGGCATCCTGCTCGGCCTCGGCGCCGCGAAGCTCTTCGAGCTCGGCGGCCGCTTCCAGACCGCCCCGGAGCCCGGCTCGATCCTGCTCGCCACCGCCGTGGCGGTGGCCACCGGCCTCGTCTTCGGCATCGCTCCCGCCCGCCGCGCCGCCAACCTCGACCCGATCGAGGCGCTGCGGCACGAATGAGCCCCCGGCTGGTGTAGCGTCCGCCTCCCGGGGACCGGCGCCGACGGGCGGCGCCGCGGACGGCGCCCCGGAACCGGCGGAGAGCGGCGATGGACTGGCAGACGGCAGGACTCCTGCTGGCCGGGCTGGCGCTGCTCGTCGCCGGCGCCGAGGGCTTGGTGCGCGGCGCCTCCCGCCTCGCGGCGGCGGTCGGCATCTCGCCGCTCGTCATCGGGCTCACGGTGGTGGCGTTCGGCACCAGCTCGCCGGAGCTCGCGGTCTCGCTGCGCTCCTCGCTCGCCGGCCAGGCCGACCTCGCGCTCGGCAACGTGGTCGGCAGCAACATCTTCAACGTGCTCCTCATTCTCGGTCTGTCGGCGGCGATCACGCCGCTGGTCGTCGCCCAGCAGCTGGTGCGCCTCGACGTGCCGCTGATGATCGGCGTCTCGGCGGCGACCCTGCTGCTCGGCCTCGACGGCGCCGTCGGCCGCCTCGACGGCCTGCTGCTCGTCGCCGGGCTCGTCGCCTACACCGTCTTCTCGATCCGGCAGAGCCGCCGGGAGAGCGCGGTGGTCGCCGCCGAGTACGCCGGAGAGTTCGGCGCACCGCCCCCGCGGGGCGCCGCCGCCCTGGCGCGCAACCTCCTGCTCGTGGCCGGCGGACTCGGGCTCCTCGTGCTCGGCGCCGACTGGTTCCTCGACGGGGCGGTGCGGATCGCCCGCGTGTTGGGCCTGAGCGAGCTCGTGATCGGCCTGACCATCGTCGCCGCCGGCACCTCGCTGCCCGAGGTCGCCACCTCGGTGCTGGCCGCGGTGCGCGGCGAGCGCGACATCGCGGTGGGCAACGTGGTCGGGAGCAACCTCTTCAACCTCCTCGCCGTGCTCGGGCTGGCCGCCACCGTGAGCCCGGGTGGGGTGGCGGTCCCCGCCGCGGCCCTGCGCTTCGACCTGCCGGTGATGCTCGCGGTGGCGGTGGCCTGCCTGCCGGTCTTCGCCCACGGCTCGGCGATCTTCCGCTGGGAGGGCTGGCTCTTCCTCGGCGGGTACGGCGCCTATACGGCGTACCTCATTCTCGCCGCCACCGAGCACGACGCCCTGCCCGCTTACAGCGCCGCGATGGGCGCCTTCGTCCTGCCGCTCGTCGCGGTCACCCTGCTGGTGCTCGGCGTGCGGGCCTGGCGGGAGCGCCGCCCCCGGACCTGACCCCGGACCTGACCGCGGCCCGCCTCCCGGCGCGTTGACCGCCCGGGGACGGCCTGGGAGAATGGCCCGCGGCGGTTCGCGCGCTCGCGATTCGTCGCTCTCCCCCACCCCATCGCCGTGACCCCCTTCGTCGAGCTCCTCGCCGGCAACCCGCTGCTGCTGCTCTTCGTCGTCATCGGGCTCGGTTACCTCGCCGGGAGCGTGCGCATCTTCGGCTTCCAGCTCGGCGTCGTGGCCGTCCTCTTCGTGGGAATGGCGATCGGCGCCCTCGACCCGCGCCTGGCGCTGCCCGAGCACATCTACGTCATCGGCCTGGTGCTCTTCGTCTACGCCGTCGGCCTCGCCTCGGGCCCCGGCTTCTTCGCCTCGTTCCGCAAGCGGGGCCTGGGCAGCAACCTCCTCGCCCTCGGGCTGCTCGCCGGCGGGGCCGGCCTCGCCGCCCTGCTCGGCCGCCTCTTCGACCTGCCGGCGGCCACCATCGCCGGCCTCTTCTGCGGGGCGCTCACGAACACCCCGGCGCGCGCCGCCACCGTGGAGACGGTGCAGGGGCTCTCCGCCGGGCTCGGGCCGGAGGCGGCGGGCGCCGCGGCCACCGGCGCCGTCGTCGCCTACGGCCTCGCCTATCCGTTCGGAGTGCTCGGGACGCTGCTCGCCCTCTTCGTCGCGAGCCGCAGCTGGGGCCCGGAGGCGGAGGGCGCGGCGGGTGCCGCCGCCGGCGAGGAGCGGGAGCCGATCGTCTCGCGCACCTTCCGGGTGGCCAATCCGGCGCTCTTCGGCCTCACCCTCGACGCCGTCCTCACGCACGTTCCGAACCGTCACTTCTCGCTCAGCCGGATGCGCAAGGGGCAGACGGTCGCGGTGCCGACGCCCCAGACGGTGCTCGAGGCCGGGGACCTGATCGTCGCCGTCGGCGGCGAGCGCGAGCTGCGGCGCGCCATGCTCCTCTTCGGCGAGGAGAGCACCGAGCCGCTCGCCGAGAGCGTGGGCGAGATCCGCTACCGGCGCTACTTCGTCTCCAACAAGGCGGTGGTCGGCCGGCCGCTCTCCGAGCTCCATCTCGAGCAGCGCTTCCAGGCCACGGTCACCCGGCTGCGGCGGGGAGACGTCGAGTTCGTGCCCAATCAGGAGACGGTGCTGGAGCTCGGCGACCGGATCCGTGTCGTGGCCCCGCGTCCCCGGCTCGACGAGCTGGTCGCCTACTTCGGCGACTCGATGGAGGGGATCGCCGCCACCGACTTCCTCTCGCTCTCGCTCGGCATCGTCCTCGGCGTCCTCGTCGGGATGATCCCGATCCCGCTGCCGAGCGGTTCGATCTTCCGCCTCGGCTTCGCCGGCGGACCGCTGCTCGTCTCGCTCGTCCTCGGCCGGCTCGAGCGCACCGGCCCGGTGAACTGGGGGATGCCGTTCGCCGGCAACCTCGTGCTGCGCCAGATCGGGCTCGTCTTCTTCATGGCCGGGATCGGCACCCGCGCCGGCTGGGGGTTCGGCGAGACCTTCGCCACCGGCGGCTGGCGGCTGCTCGGGGTGGGCGCCGCGATCACCCTCGCGGTCGCCGTCGGCGGCGTGCTCGCGGCGCGGCGCCTGCTGCGCCTCCCCTTCCCGGCGATCGCCGGGGCGGTTTCGGGGATCCTCACCCAGCCCGCCTGCCTCGCCTACGCCAACCAGCAGGCCAAGAGCGAGCTGCCCAACGTCTGGTACGCGACCGTCTACCCCGCCTCGATGGTGGCCAAGATCCTCCTCGCCCAGCTCCTCGCCTCCCTCCTGCTCTCCTGAGCCGCGGCACCTGAGCCGCCCCCCTGGAGGAATGCCGCGCGATCGGGTAGCCTCCCCGGCCGTGGTCGGCCGCCGCTCCCCCTTCTTTCCTCGCGCCCTCCTCCTCTTCGGCCTGCTCGCAGCCCTGGGCTGCGCCCCCGGCGGGGAGCGCGCCGGCCTGGCCTCGTCCCCGGAGGCCGGCTTCGAGCCGGCGCCGACCCGCGGCTACATCCTGATCTCGATCGACACCCTCCGCGCCGACCGTGTCGGCGCCTACGGCTACGCGCGGGACACCACGCCGTTCCTCGACCGCCTCGCGGCGCGCGGGACTCTCTTCGAGCGCGCGATCGCGCAGTTCCCGAGCACGCTCCCCTCCCACCTCTCGATCCTCACCGGCCTCTACCCGCGCGAGCACGGCGTCGTGCCCCCCGTCCACGTGCTCGCGCCCGAGATCCCGACCGTCCCCGAGCTCTTCCGTGCCGCCGGCTTCCGCACCGCCGGCTTCACCGAGGGGGGCTACATGAAGGGGTACTTCGGCTTCGCGCGCGGCTTCGAGGTCTGGCGCGACGACGACACCACCGCCGAGACCGACGTCGAGCGCACATTCGCGGCGGGCCTCGAGTTCCTGCGCGGCGTCGGGAAGGAGGAGCGCTTCCTGCTCTTCCTGCACACCTACGCGGTCCACGACCCCTACGACCCGCCCGCGCGCTTCCGGGAGCTCTACTGGCGCGGCCCGCCCCCGGAGGGTGCCTTCCCTCCCACCGGCCCGGAGCTGGCCGCGGTGAACGAGCGGGGGCTCGCCCCCTCCCCCGAGGTCGTCGCCTACCTCTCGGCGCTCTACGACGGCTCGGTGCGCTACGTGGACGCGCAGGTCGAGAGTCTCTTCGCGGAGCTCGAGCGAACCGGCCTGCTGGCCGAGTCGACGGTGATCCTCTTCTCCGACCACGGTGAGGAGTTCCTCGAGCACGGCAAGCTCGCGCACACGCAGACCTACCACGAGCTGCTGCACATCCCGCTCCTGCTTCTCCACCCGGCGCAGAAGGCGCCGCTGCGCCTCGGCGCGCTCGTGGAGGGGATCGATCTCGCCCCGACGCTGCTCGACCTCGCGGACCTGTCCGGGCCGCCGATGTCCGGCCGCAGCCTCGTGCCGCTGCTGCGGCAGCCGGACACCCCGGGCCGCACGTCGGCCTTCGCCGAGGGGGAGTCGCGCGCCGGCGGCGTCTCCCGCGTGCGCTACCGCGCCGGGGACGGGGAGCTGCTGCAGCTCGTGCGCTCCCGCCCCGAGGCCGACCGGGACGGCGCCTGGATCACCCGCCGGCTCGTCTTCGACACCAGCGGCGAGAGCCTCGCCTTCGACGCCGTGAGCTTCGCCGGGGAGCGCGAGCTGGCGGTCGCGGTCGACGGCCGGAACCTGCCCGCCCTCCTCCTCGGCGGCGCCTGGCGGCGTGTGACCCTCGACCTCGGCGGCCGCGGGCCGCACCGGGTGACCCTGGAGGCGGCCGACTGCCGCTCGCCCGCCGAGCTCGGCCTGGGGGACGACCCGCGCTGTCTCTCGTTCAAGATCGGCGGCTTCACGCCGGAGCGCTTCGAGCTCTTCGACGTCGCCGCCGACCCGCTCGGCCAGCGCGACCTCTCCCGGCGCCGACAGGAGGCCACGCGCGCGCTGCGCGCCGAGCTGCGCGCGATCGTCCACACCCCCCGCGCCGCCGGCGCGCCCGGCGAGCTCACCGCCGAGCACGTCAAGGCCCTGCGGGCGCTCGGCTACCTGCGCTGAGGGCGAGCTACCCCTCCACCTTCAGCACCGCGAGGAAGGCCTCCTGGGGGATGTCGACGGAGCCGACGGACTTCATCCGCTTCTTGCCCTCTTTCTGCTTCTCGAGCAGCTTGCGCTTGCGGCTGATGTCGCCGCCGTAGCACTTG
>JAHDVN010000428.1 GCA_023384635.1 Thermoanaerobaculia bacterium | reverse complement strand
GACCTACCTGCTGCTGCGGCCGACCTACCAGAAGGTCCTGCCGCCGCTGGTGCGGCTCTACGATCCCGTGAAGGGGATCGAG
Organism: Thermoanaerobaculia bacterium; assembly: GCA_023384635.1. GTDB lineage: Bacteria > Acidobacteriota > Thermoanaerobaculia > Multivoradales > JAGPDF01 > JAAYLR01. The sequence goes on along the minus strand of JAHDVN010000428.1, from coordinate 2,774 downwards.
CCGCACCCGCTCACCGCCGCCCTGCTGGCCGAGGAGCAGGCGGTGCGGCAGGCGCTGGCCCTCGCCCCGCCGCAGGAGCCGAGCGAGGCGCGGCTCGAGACGCTGCGCGCGCTCACCGCGCGGCTGCTGGTCGAGAACCCGTTCGAGCGCTCCGGCCAGGGGCGGAGCTTCGAGGCGGTCCGCCGGCGGGTGGCGGCGGAGCTGGAGATGGCGACCCTCGATCTCGCGGACCCGGTGCGCGCCTCGGCTGCTGCGGCGGCGCTCTGGCCGGCGGAGCGGGGGCTGCTGCGCCACCGCCTCGGGCTCTTCGAGCGGGAGATCCGACCGCTGCTCGCGCCGAACTACTTCCGCGAATACGACCGCACGGGGAAGCTCGAGGACCACTTCTGGAAGATCGACCTGCCGTTCCTCCTCCTCTTCCTCGGCGAGTTCGCCTGGCGCTGGCGCGGGGCGGTGCGGCGGCGGCGCTACGCGCGCTGGTGGTTCTACCCCCTCTTCCACTGGTACGACGTGATCGGCCTGCTCCCCACCGCCTACTTCCGGCTCTTCCGGCCGCTGCGGGCGGTCTCGATCTACATGCGCCTGCGCCGGAGCGAGCTCTCCAGCGTCGGGCGCGACCTCTTCAGCCGCGCCGCCGGCACGATCGGGGCGATCGTGGCCGAGGAGGTCTCCGACCGGGTGGCGATGATCCTCCTCGACGAGCTGGAGGAGGAGATCCTCGCCGGCACCCACCGCCGGATCGCCGGCGAGGTCGTGGCCGGCCGGCGCGCGGCCATCGAGGCGATGCTGGCGCGCCAGGTCGGGGCGCTGCTCGGCGACCCGGAGCTGCTGGCCGGGCTGCGCCGGCTGCTCGAGCTGAACCTCGACCACGCGGTCGAGCGCTCGCGCGCGCTCGACGACGTGCCGCTGCCCGGGATGGTGGTTCGCCCCCTGGCCCGCTCGATCGGTGGCATCGTGGTCGAGGCGACGATCGAGTCGCTCGCCGTCACCCCGCGCACGGCCGCGGGCGAGCGGGCGATCGGCGAGCTCGCCGAGGCGGTCGTCGCACGGGTGCTCTCCGACGACAGCGTCGGGACGCTGGAGCCGCTCGTGCGCGAGGTGGCCCTCGAGGTGATCGAGAAGATGAAGGCGACCGTCTCGGTGCGCAAGTGGGCGCTCGGGGAAGAGGAGCGGCGCTCGCGCGAGGAGGCGGTGGCGGCGGGGCGCGCGCGCCACTCCCCCTCCTGAGGGTTCCCTCCCGGACGCCCGGGGCCCTCGATCACTCTCCGAGAAGCTCGGCGGCTCAGGCCTTGGTGCTGCGGCGCCGCATGAGCAGGAAAGCGCCGGCCGCGAGCATCAGGGCGAGAAGGGAGAGCCCGACCGCGTCGAGCGTCGGGATCTCGAGCACGGAGACGGCCGAACCCTCGACGATGACGTCGAACGTGCAGCTGGCGGCCGTGCCGGCGTTGCAGGTCACGGTCGTGGTGCCGATCGGGAAGCTCCCCGACGGAGGAGTGCAGGTCACGAGCCCGCAGCTGGGGGTGAAGATCGGATCCGGATAGTTGACGATCGCCGAAGAGCCGGTGGCGGTGACCGTGATGTCGTCCGGGCAGGTGAGCGAACAGGGGGCGTCGGTGATCGCGAGCGTGTCGATGCCGATGTAGTTCGAGTTGCTCCCCGAGGGGCCGCCGTTCGTCACGAAATAGCGGAACCCATAGCGGCCGGTGGCGCCGGCGGGGATTCCGGTGAGGGTGGCCGTGTACTGGGTCCAGACCTCGGGGTAGCCGCCCTGCACCAGCGTCGGGTTCACCGACAGCAGCAGCGTCGTGAAGGCGCCGACGTCGGTGGCGAGCGTGCCCACGTTCGTGCTCGACCCGCTCGTGCTGAGCCGCAGCTCGAGACGATCGGGATAGATGCTTCCGGTGGTCGTGCGCGTCCAGAAGGAAATCGAATCGCCGTCGACCAGCGGCATCTCCGGCGTGAGCATCCAGTTGCTGATCGAGCCCACGCCGGCGGTGTTGTTGAAGTTCGCGCCGATGTAAGCGGTCGCAGCACCGGCGTGGGCCGGGAAGACGGTGTCGTTGCCCTGGAACCAGTCGGTGAGGCCGAGGGGCGCGGAGTTGTTCTGGAAGAACCAGCCGGCGCCGGGCAGGGTCGTGATGTCGTCGAAGCCCTGGGTGAGGGCCTCCGGTTCCGGCCCCGGGGCGGGGCCGCCCAACGTGCCGCCGCGGGCGCCGTTGGTGGCGGCGAAGGCCGGGACGGCGAGCAGGGCGAGGGCGAGGAGCAGGGCGAGCTTGCGGTGCATGGGACCTCCTGGGCAGGTCAAGTGAGTGGAAAGCTCCACAATGCTAGCACGCCTGGTGGCCCTGGCCAGAGGCCCGGGCCGCCGGCTCAGGCCGGGCCGCCGAGATCGCCGGCGAGGGCGGCGAGGAGCGGCTCGAGGCCGGAGCCGGCGCCCGCGGCGCGCGCGGGCCGAACCCCGCCGGGCCGCGCCGCGCGGGCGGCCAGCACGCGGCCGCCCGCGGCGGCGACCTCGCCGGCGCCGGGGCCCTCCCCGTCCAGCGCCGCGGCGAGGACGAGCCAGTGGCCGAGCTCCTCGATCCCCTCGCGGCGCAGCCAGACCACCCCGTCGAAGGCGTGGATGCCGAGCAGCGCCCGGCCCGGCGCGCAGGCCGCGGCGTCGGCGAAGAGCGCGGGGACCGCGGCGGCGGCGGCGCGGCGACCGGGCTCGTCGAGCGCGAGCAGGAGCGGGATCGCCCGGGCCGAGGCCGCGGCGCGTGGCGCCGGAAGTCCTG
>JAHDVN010000010.1:14221-25613 GCA_023384635.1 Thermoanaerobaculia bacterium | reverse complement strand
GCCGACGTGCCGTGGCTGAGCGTCAGCCCGGCGGCCGGCACCACCGCCCCGGCCGGCTCGACGCCGGTGGACGTCACCCTCGACTCGACCGGCCTCGGCGCCGGCATCTATCTCGCCAACCTCTGCGTCGCGAGCGACGACCCGACGCCGGGCCCGGGCAACGGCACGGAGCTCGTCGTGGTCCCGGTCGAGCTGACGGTCGAGGACTCCGGGCCGGTGCCGTCAGTCCTCGAGATCCCGACCCTCGGCCCCGCGGGCGCGGCGCTCCTCGGCCTCGCGCTGGCCGGCCTCGGCCTCGGCGCGCTCCGGCGGCGGCGCGGCTAAGCGCCACATTTTCCAGCAGTTCGCTGCTCCGGGCGGCGGGAGACGACTCCCGCCGCCCTTCTTCTTCCCCGGCGGCTCCCGAGCCCGGCCAGGCTCCGGCCCGGATCGGGCGGCGACCTGCTACTATCCCGGAGTCCCCTGGTTCCTTGAGCCTGCAACCGGTGTCCGCGGCGATCCGCGCGCGGAGAGCGCAGCGCGGGCAGGTCGCGACACGACCCCTTCGAGGAGGGCAGGTCCCATGAAGAAGAAGCTCGCCTTCGCTCTCGCGCTCGGCGCGATCCTCGCCATCCCCACCCTCGTCGCGGCCGAGCCCCCGGGGGCCCTGCTCGCCAGCGCCGCCGACCGGTCGGAGGCGATCGTCTGGAGGGACAACTTCGACGCCTACGCCACCGGGAGCCAGCTCCACGGCCAGGGCGGCTGGAAGGGCTGGTTCAACGACCCGGCCGGCGGTGCCCTGACCAGCAGCGCCCAGGCGCGCAGCGCGCCGAACTCGGCGGCGATCCTCGGCGCCAGCGACCTCGTCCACGAGTACAGCGGTGCGACGAGCGGCCAGTGGGTCTACACCGCCTGGCAGTACGTGCCCTCCGACTACACCGGCCAGTCGTACTTCATCCTCCTGAACTCCTACGACGACGCCGGCGCGAGCCTCAACTGGTCCGTCCAGGTCCAGTTCGACGCCGCCACGAACACGGTGCTGAACGACGGCGGCGTCTCCGGCGGCTCCCTGCCGCTCGTCCGCGGCCAGTGGGTGCAGCTGCGGCTCGAGATCGATCTCGACACCGACACCGGCGCCTTCTACTACGGGAACCAGCTCCTCTACTCGGGGACCTGGAGCGGCCAGGTGAGCGGCGGCGGCGCGGTCAACATCGCCGCGGTCGATCTGTTCGCCAACGGCGCTTCCGTCATCTACTACGACGACATGAGCCTGGAGCAGCCCGGGCCCGACATCGACGTCGATCCGCTGGCGCTCGCCAACACCCAGGCGCCGGACACCACCGCCCAGCTCGCCCTCACCATCGCCAACGTCGGCGACGCCGACCTCGACTGGACCATCGGCGAGGAGCCCGGCAGCCCCGAGGCGCCGGTCTCGTTCGTGGTCGACGACGGCGTGGGGGAAAACGCCATCGGCCTGACGAACGGCGGCCAGTTCCTCTGGCTCAACCGCTTCACTCCCGCGCCGGCCTTCTTCCCGATCGAGCTCGACCAGGTGCAGGTGATGTTCAACTACCCGGGCGGCACCAGCGGCATCAACGTCGGCGAGCTCGTGGACATCTACCTCTACGCGGACGCGGACGGGAACCCGGCCAACGGCGCGACCTTCGTCGCCTCGCTCCTCAACCAGCAGGTGCAAGCGGTCGACGGCGCCACCTGGTCGGTCTTCGATCTCCCGGCGCCCGTGACCTTCAACGGACCCGGCGACATCCTGATCGCGGTCGTGAACCGCACCGCCGGCATCGCGGCGGGCACTTTCGTGGCCACCCTCGACCAGACCGCGAGCCAGGGCCGCTCGTGGATCGGCCTGGGGACCGGCGCCACCGACAATCCCCCGGTGTTGCCCCCCGCGACCTTCGGCACCGTGGACAGCTTCGGCTTCCCCGGCAACATGATGGTGCGCGGCTACGGCGAGACGAACGCCCCCTGTCTCGATCCCGCCGACGTGCCGTGGCTGAGCGTCAGCCCGGCGGCCGGCACCACCGCCCCGGCCGCCTCGACGCCGGTCGCCGTCACCCTCGACTCGACCGGCCTCGCCACCGGCATCTATCTCGCCAACCTCTGCATCGCGAGCGACGACCCGACGCCGGGCCCGGGCAACGGCACGGAGCTCGTGGTGGTGCCCGTCGAGCTGACGGTCGAGGACTCCGGCCCGGTGCCGTCGGTCCTCGAGATCCCGGCCCTCGGCCCCGCGGGCGCGGCGCTCCTCGGCCTGGCGCTGGCCGGCCTCGGCCTCGGTGCGCTCCGGCGGCGGCGCGGCTAGGCACTCACCTCACAGCAGGGAGCTGCTCCGGGCGGCGGGAGGCGACTCCCGCCGCCCTTTGCTTGCTCGGGAGCAGCGCGGCCGAAGGCGAGCTCCGCCGCGGTCAGCCGCGCTTCTTCGGGGCTGCCTTCTTCCTCGGAGCCACCACCGGGGGCGGCGGCGGAGCGGGCGGCTCGCGCCGCTCCTCCTCGAGGCGGTAGAGGATGCGGCCGCAGCGCTCGCAGCTCTCGAGGCCGCCGGGACGGCTCGAGGACATCGCCGTCGGGCGCATCGTGAAGCAGCCGAGGCAGGTGCCGTCGATCGAGGGGACGACGGCGCGCGGGTGACGCCGCCGCACCGTCTCGTAGCGGCCGAGGATCTCGGGCTCGATGCGGGCGGCGGCCTCGGCGCGGGCCACGGCGAGCCGGGTCGGCTCGCCCAGCGTGAAGCCGAGCGCGGCCTCGTGCTCGCGCATCGCGGCCTCGCCGAGGTCGGCGAGCAGGGCGTCGAGCTCCTGCAGCACGAGGAGCTCCTGGATCTGTCTCTTCATCGCGCCAGCGCCTCCTGGATGCGCGGCCGGATCAGCTGCCGCGCCAGCTTCTCGAGATCGGCGAAGCTCTCGACCGCCAGCAGCCGCTCGCGGTCGCCATCGTGGTGGAGAGCGGCCACCAGCACCCCGAGGAGCGGCAGGTACCCCTCGCCGCCCGCCCCGTACGGCGCCACGACGAGATAGACGAGCCGCACCGGGCGTCCGTCGACGGCGCCGAACTCGAGCTCGCGCGCGAGCCGCGCGCAGACCAGGGTGGTGCGGCGGGCGACCATGGAGCGGGCGTGGGGGATGGCCACGCCGTGGCCCAGCCCGGTGGTGCCGAGCGCCTCGCGCTCGACGAGCAGGCGCAACAGGGCCTGGCGGTCGAGCACCGCGCCCGCGGCCACCAGCGCGTCGACGAGGGCGGCGAAGAGCTCCTCCTGGGTCGCGACCTCGAGGTCGGAGAGGAACAGCCCCGGCTCCAGCCGGAAAGAGGTGGCGATCTCGCTCGGTTTCACGTTGCCTCCCTGCGAAGGTTAGCGGCTCTCGCCACCGGATTCCAGGCGTCCCAGGAGCCGGAGGAGGCCGTCGAGGATGGTCAGCGGATGGGGCGGGCAGCCGGGCACGAAGAGATCCACCGGCACCGTCGAGGCGGCGCCGTCGTGGACCTCCGGGTGGCCGCGAAACGGCCCGCCGGCGATCGCGCACGCTCCGACCGCGATCACGATCTTCGGCGGCGCCACCGCCTCCCAGGTCTTGCGCAGAGCCTCGCGCATGTTCCCGGTGACCGGCCCGGTGACGAGCAGGCCGTCGGCGTGGCGCGGGGAGGCGACGACCTGGATGCCGAAGCGGCCGATGTCCCAGGCCAGGGTGGAGAGGACGTTGACGTCCGCCTCGCAGGCGTTGCACCCCCCGGCGCTCACCTGGCGGAGCTTCAGCGACCGCCCGAAGAGGCGCCGCGCCTTCTCGTCGAGCGCGCGGGCGAGGCGCACCTCCCGCCCCGCGGCGACCAGGAGGTCCTCGCGCTCGCGCGCCGCCAGGCGGGGATCGCCCCCCCAGGCGATCGCCCCCGCGGGGCAGGCGGCGGCGCACTCGGCGCAGAAGAGGCAGCGCCCGAGGTCGATCGCGAGCTCCGGTTCGACGCGGATCGCCTCGGTGGGGCACGCCGCGGCGCACTCGCGACAGCCGTCGGGGCAGCGCTCCGGGGCGAGCACCGGATGGCCCCGGAAGCGATCGGAGAGGGCCGGCGGCGGCCCGGCCGGATAGGCGAGGGTCCGGTGCCCCTGGGCGAATCGCGTACGCAGCAGCTCGAGCATGGAGGCAGTCTCTCCTCGCGCCCTCAGAGGTCGTGCCCGCAGTAGGACAGGTTGAAGCTCTTGTTGCAGAGCGGGAAGTCGGAGATCTCGGCGCCGCGCAGCGCCCAGGCCAGTCCGCTCCAGTTGTGGAACGACGGATCGACGACCTTGTAGCGCGCGAAGCGGCCGGCGCCGTCGGTGAGGGCGACGTGGCAGTTCGCGCCCCGCCAGCCCTCCACCAGCGCGACGGCGAGGCTCTCCGGCGCGTGCGCCCCCACCGCCACCCGGGCCGGGCCGGCCGGCAGCTCCGCGAGCCGCTCGCGGACGAAGGCGTGCGACCGCTGCATCTCGAGCCAGCGCACGCGGGCGCGGGCGAAGACGTCGCCGGAGTCGGCCGTCGCCACCGGCACCGGATGATGCCGGAAGAGCCCCGCAGGATGGTCGCGGCGGGCGTCGCGGTCGAGCCCGGAGGCGCGCGCCGCCGGGCCCACGAGGCCGAGCTGCGAAGCGACCTCGCGCGGCACCAGGCCGGTCGCCTCGAGCCGCTCCATCGCCGAGGGCGAGCCCCAGAGCAGCTCGATCGCCGAGCGGGCGTCGGCGAAGGTGCGGTCGAGGCCGCTCCGCAGGCGCTCCGCCCGCTCGCCCTCGAGGTCGAAGCCGCTGCCGCCGGGGCGCGCGAGGCCGCGGCCGAAGCGGCTGCCGCAGAGCTCGGCCGAGAGGTTCAGGAAGTCGCCGCGGATCCGCCCGCAGAACGACGCGGTCGGCAGATAGGCGACGTCGCCCGCGAGCGCCCCGAGATCGCCGGTGTGGTTGGCCAGCCGCTCGAGCTCGAGGGCGATCGCCCGCAGCGCCGCGCCCCGGGCCGGCGCGGGCGCTCCCGCGAGCGCCTCGACGACCTCGGCGTGGGCCGTCGCGTGGCCGATCGTGGTGTCTCCCGCCGCCGTCTCCAGGTAGTGGATGGTCCGCCGGTCCGGCCCGCCCGCGAGCGCGCGCTCGAGCCCGCGGTGCTGATAGCCGAGCCGGATCTCGAGATGGAAGACGCGCTCCCCGTGGCACTGGAAGCGGAAGTGTCCGGGCTCGATCACGCCGGCGTGCACCGGTCCCACGCCGACCTCGTGCACCTCCGGCCCCTCGACGCGATAGAGGCGCTCCGCCCCGGGGAGGGCGACGGCCCGCGCGCTCGCCGCGGGCTCCGGGAGGAGCGGCGGCTGGCAGCGCACCGGCGCCGGATCCGGGTGTCCCTCCGCGACGAGCGCGAACTGCTCGGCGATCTCGCGCTCGAAGAGGTGGAGCTGCGGGCAGCGCCGCGCCAGCGACGGGAAGCTCCGGCCCGGGAGCGGCGCCCGGCCGAGCGCCAGCTCCGAGCGCGGATCGTCGGCGAGCACCGCGTGGAGCTCGAGCCCCGCCGCGCCCGCCGCCGCGAAGTACGCGACCGCCCGCAGGCCGCCCTCGCAGGACGCGGCCACGGCCTCCGCCAGGTCGGCCACCGGGAGCTCGGGGATCGCCGCGCGCGGGATCGCCGCCCCGGCGCGGATCCGCGCCAGCGGGGGCGCGCTCACCGCCCGACCTCCAGGGCGCGGGCCGCCTCCTCGAGCAGCGTGCGCACGGGCACCGGGATGTGCAGGCCGAGGAGCAGCACCAGCGCCACGAGCGCCAGCGGCGGCGCGAAGCTGATCCAACGGTCCCGGTACTCCGACTGCCGCGCGTAGCGCGTCGGGCGCCCCTGCAGGGCGGCCAGCGAGGTGCGCCCCATGCCGGCGAAGACCAGCAGGAGGAAGGCCACGAAGAGCCCGGCCACCCACCAGCGCGAGGCGGCGAGCGCCGCCTGCAGGAGGAGGAGCTTGCTCACGAAGAGGCCGAACGGGGGCGAGCCGGTAATGGCGAAGAGGCCGCAGAGGAAGACCGGACCCGAGCGCGGCAGGCGGCGGAGCGCGCCGCGGATCTCGTCGGTCGTCTTGCCGCCGAAGGCGCGGTGGATGTTGCCGGCGGCGAGGAAGAGGCCGGCCTTCCCCAGGGCGTTGGCGACGAGGTGCAGGAGCGCCGCGAAGGTGGCGCCGGCGCCGAGCCCGGCCGCCAGCGCCAGGATGCCCATCTGCTCGACGCTCGAGTAGGCGAGCATCCGCTTGAGGTCCCGCTGCCCGAGCAGGAGCGCCGCCGCCGCACCCATCGAGGTGAGCCCCACCGCCACCAGCAGGCGGTTCGCGAAGAGCCCTTCGCCCGCCGCCGAGGTGAGCTGCGCGAAGCGCAGGAGGGCGAGGAAGGCGCAGCTCGTGAGGCCGCCCGCGAGCAGCGCCCCCACCACCCCCGGCGCCTCGCCGTAGGCGTCCGGCTTCCAGGTGTGCATCGGCACCAGGCCCATCTTCGTGCCGTAGCCGACCAGGAGCAGCACGAAGCCGGCGCGCAGCCAGGGGCGCGAGAGCTCCCCCGCCCGCGCCAGCAGGTCCGGGAAGAGGAGCGACGCCTCGCCGCCGCCGAGCAGCGCCGCGTAGCCGACGAAGAAGGAACCGAGGAGCGCGAGCGCGATCCCCACCGAGGAGAGGAGCAGGTACTTCCAGGTCGCCTCGATCGAGCGCGCCGAGCGGTTGAAGTAGACGAGCGGCGCGGAGGCCAGCGTCGTCGCCTCGATCCCCACCCAGAGCACCCCCAGGTGCTGCGCGTAGGCCACCAGGCTCATCGCCCCGAGCGCCGCCAGCAGGCAGGCCGTGAAGCGCCGGTTGGCCCGCTCCGGCCGGTAGCGGAGATACCCCACCGAGTAGACGGCGCAGGAGAGGAAGAGCGCGCTCACCAGGGCGAGGAGCAGGCGGCCGGGAGCGTCGAGCCGCAGCCAGTCGGTGGCCGCCGTCTCCGGCCTCCGGATCGCCGCCGCGGTCAGCAGGCAGTGGCCGAGCGCGGTCGCCGCGAGGAGCCGCGGCCGCCACACCTTCGAGGGGGTGAGGAAGACGGCGATCGCCATCGCCAGCGGCAGGAGCACGGGCAGCGGCGGCACCGGCTACTCCTTGAGCTGGGAGAGGCGCCGCGTGTCGAGCGACGAGAACTCCCGGTTGATGTGGTGGATGATGATGCTCAGCACGAAGATGCCGACGAAGAGGTCGAGGAGCACCCCCACCTCGACCAGGAACGGCATCGCCTCGACGAGCAGCAGACCGAAGACGAAGATCCCGTTCTCCAGCACCAGGTAGCCGACCACCTGGGTGATCGCCTTGCGCCGGGTGACGAGGAGGATGAGGCCGGCGGCGATGGCGGCGAGCGCGGCGGGGACGAACAGCGGCGCCAGCCGCTCCTCGGCGAACGGCAGGCGGCCGGCCGCCGCCAGAGCCAGCGCCGTGGCGAGCGCACCGAGCAGGAGAGAAGGCAGGAGGCCGAGGAGCGGCTCGACCTCGCGCTGGATCGCCACCTGCCTGAGGGCGCGGAAGAGCACCGCCGGGATCAGCCACGCCTTGAGCAGGACGCTCGCCAGCGCCAGGAGCAGCACGCGGTTGCTGACCTCGCCGTGGGCGGCGAGAGCGAGCAGGCCGAGCAGCAGACCCTGCAGCGAGACGGCGCGGATCATCGTGCCGATGCGGCTGGTGCCGAGCGCCACGAGGTTCACGAGGAGGAGCGCGGCCACCAGCGTGTCGAGCAGCGAGGTCACCCCGTCACCTCCCGAGCAGGAGCAGCGCGAAGCCACAGCTGAGGACCGCGGCGACGAGGAGCGCCGGCACCCGCGCGAGGCGGAGGCGCGCCATGGTCGACTCGATCCCCCCGATCAGGACGCCGATGGCGAGCATCCCGGCGAGGAAGAGCCCCAGCCCCAGCCAGCCCCGGATGTCCGCCGCCGGGACGACCAGGTGCAGCAGCAGCACCTCGAGGACCAGGAGCTTCATCGCCGCCCCGTACTCGACGAGGCCGAGGAGCGGGCCGCTGTGGTCGAGCACCATCACCTCGTGGATCATCGTCAGCTCGAGGTGGGTGGCCGGGTCGTCGACCGGCACGCGGCTGCACTCGGCGAGCAGCACGATGAGCACTCCGGCCGCGGTGAGCACCAGCGCCGCGGTGCTGTCGCGCCAGAGCGCCCCTTCCGGCGCCCGCAGCATGTCCTCCAGCTGCAGCGACCCCGAGATGCGGGCCAGCACCAGGAAGGCGAAGAAGAGCGCCGGCTCGGTCAGCCAGGCGAAGGAGACCTCCCGCGCCGCCCCCATCCCCTCGAACGGCGAGCCGGTGTCGAGCGCCGCGGTGGCGGCGAAGAAGCGCCCCAGGGCCAGGAGATAGGCGAAGAGCACGAAGTCCCCGGCGAAGGAGACCGGCGCGTCGAACGGCCCGAGCGGCACCACCAGCCCGGCCATCAGGGTCGTCACCAGCCCCACCGCCGGCGCCAGCCAGAAGACCCAGGTCGTGCCGGCGCCGAGGGCCACCTCCTTCTGCGCCAGCTTGGCGAGATCGCGGTAGCCCTGCCAGAGGCTCGGCCCCCGGCGGCCGGCGAAGACCGACTTGGTCCGCTGGATCACCCCCGCGAGCAGCGGCGGCAGCAGGAGCAGCACCAGCAGGTGCACCGCCACCTGGCTCAGCGCCACGGCGCGCCTCCTCGCCGCGATCTCATCGCCCGCCCGGCCCCCCCGGGATCCAGCCGGGGCGGAGGCTCAGCAGCAGCAGCACCGCGAGCGCGATCACGATGTAGAGGATGTACTGCTGGAGGCTCCCCTGCTGCGAGAGGCGCAGGCGCGCCGCCAGCGCCTCGACGCGGCGCACCGCCGGCCGCAGCAGCCGGTCGAGCACGCTGTCGCCGGCCTCGGAGTGGAAGCTCGACGGCGCGGGGAAGATCCCTTCGATCCGCGGCTCCCGCACCTCGGGGGCGAGGGCCCAGCCGAAGCGCGAGGTGACCAGCTCGGCGAACGAGGAGGCCGTGTACTGGAGCCGCGGCGAGGAACCGACGAAGCCGCAGTCCCAGGTCGGGAGATCGGGCTGCCGCGCCCGCGCCCGCCGCACCGTGGGGACGAGCGCGGCGGCCAGCAGGCCGACGAGCAGGAGCAGCGCCCCGGCCGCGACCGGCATCCAGGCGAGCGGCACGAACGCCCCCCAGCGCGCGCCGCCGGCAACGCCCCCTCCCCACGCCGCGATCGCCCGGTCGACGGCGGGGGCGAAGAGCCCGGGGGCGATCCCGATCGCCGCGCAGGCGCCGCCGAGGAGGGCCATCGGCACCAGCATCCGCCGCGGCGACTCGTCTGCGGCCTCCGCGGCGGCCGACCGCCCGGTGCCGAGGAAGACGATGCCGTAGACCTTCACGAAGCAGGCCACGGCGAGCGCTCCGGTGGCCGCGAGCACCGGGGCGGCGAGCGCCACCCAGACGGCACCCGGGCCGAGCGCGGCGCGCGTCAGCCCCAGGTAGATCGAGAGCTCGCTCACGAAGCCGTTGAGCGGCGGCAGGCCCGAGATCGCCACCGAGCCGAGGAGGAAGAGGGTGGCGGTGGCCGGCATCCGGCGGGCGAGCCCGCCGAGGCGGTCGAGCTCGCGCGTGCCGGTGGCGTGCAGCACCGAGCCCGCGCCGAGGAAGAGCAGCGACTTGAAGAGGGCGTGGTTCCAGACGTGCAGCAGGCAGCCGGCCATCCCCAGCACCACCCAGTCGACCCGGCCGGTGGCGCGGCCGGTCACCGCGAGACCGAGCCCGAGCAGGATGATGCCGATGTTCTCGATGCTGTGGTAGGCGAGCAGCTTCTTGAGGTCGTGCTGTCCGATCGCGAAGACGACGCCGAAGAACGAGGAGAGGGCGCCGAGCGAGAGCAGCGTCGCACCCCACCAGACCGGCGGCGCCTCGACCAGGCCGACGACCCGCACCAGGCCGTAGATTCCCATCTTCAGGACCACGCCCGACATCAGCGCGGAGACGTGGCTCGGCGCGCTGGCGTGGGCGCCGGGGAGCCACGAGTGGAGCGGCATCGCCCCCGCCTTGATCCCGAAGCCGACGAGCGCGAGCAGGAAGAGCGCGCCGCGCAGCCCGCCGGGCGCCGAGGCCGGCACCGGACCGAAGGCGAAGCTGCCGCCGATCCGGGCCTGGAGGGCGAAGAGGGCGAAGAGGCAGAGGAGCGCCGCGTGGCTGTAGAGGAGGTAGATCCAGCCGGCCTCGCGCACCGCCGGCTTCTCCTCCTCCGTGACCACGAGGAAGTAGGTGCCGAGCGCCATCGCCTCCCAGCAGACGAGGAAGGTGAGGCCGTCGCGGGCCAGCAGCAGGAGCACGAGGCTGGCGAGCCCCGCCCCGTAGCAGAACCGCAGGCGCCGGCCGTGCCGCGGATGGCGCCGGAGGTCCCAGTAGGCGCTGCCGTAGACCGCGCCGAGCCCGCCGACCACGAAGACCGGGAGGGCGAAGAAGCCGCTGAGCGCATCGCCTCCGAACGCCACGCCGCCCGGAAGGAGCCAGGGGAGTCGCAGCGACGACGGGCCGGGCGCCGCGAGGAGCGCGATCCCTCCGGCCACGCCGACCGCCGAGCCGGCAACGGCGAGGAGGGTGGCCCACCCCTCCCCCCGCGCCGAGCGCCAGCCGAGGAGGAGTGCCGGCAGGCCGCTCGCCGCGAGCAGCAGAGCGGCGGCGAACAGCAGCAGGAGGCCGCCGGTCGCGGCCGCGGGGCCCTCCAGACCGGTCACGGCGCGGGCGCTCCCGCCGCCGCCATCCCGCGCTCGCAGCGCTCGACGGCCGCGAGCAGCTCCTCGCGGCCGGCCTGCGCCGTCACCGCCCGCTGGAGCCCGTCATCGCGCAGCGCGCGGCTCAGGCGCGCCAGCAGATGGAGATGCGCCCGGACGGTCGGGCTGATGAGAGTGAAGAGCGCGGCCACCGGCCGGCCGTCGAGCGCCCCGAACGGAACCGGCCGCTCGAGGAAGCAGAGGGTGACGAGCGGCTGGCCGAGGTGCAGCACCACCGGGTTGCGCACGTGGGGGATCGCGATGCCGTCGCCGATCGCGGTCGAGCCCAGCGCCTCGCGCGCGAGCAGCACCTCGTAGAGGAAGTCGCGGTCCACCTCCGGGGGAAGGCGCAGCATCTCGACCACGTGGCGCAGCGCCGAGGCCTTGTCGTCGCCGCCGATCCGGTAGTGGATCCCCCCGGCCCGGAGCGCTTCCGCCAGACTGGGGAGCGAGCCCGCCTCCGACTCCTCCTCGCGGAAGATCTCCGGGGAGAGCGAGATCCGGCGGGAGGTCGCCCACTCGAGCAGCTCGGCGCGGTTGAAGCGGTACTGCTCCTGGAGGCGGTAGGCGGGGATCGACCCCTGCTTGATCCAGCGGTAGATCGTCTTCTCGGAGACGCCGAGGAGGCGGGCGGCGTCCTTG
>JAHDVN010000010.1:0-14211 GCA_023384635.1 Thermoanaerobaculia bacterium | reverse complement strand
GTCCTTGACGAGGAGCTTCATGGGGAGGGCCGGGCGCTTCCAGACCACCCGGCACCGGCCAATCTACCCCTCTCGAGCTCCGATGTCAACGAATGTCCGGAATCACCACCCAGATCCGTAGACGAGACGAAAAGAACCAATCAATCACAACAAAATAGCGAATCCAAACAAATGTCCATGATTGTCCATCGCGAATCCTGGACGTCATTGCCCGGAGCGAGGCGGCCTCTCTGTGCCCGCCGATCCCGAGCCCCTGCAACCCCTGCAACTCGCCTGGCACCTGGGGGCGCCGGCAACTTGCCTGGCACCTTCGAGCACCTTCGAGCCCGGGAAGCCCGGGGTGCGTCCGCCGCGGTGACCTCCGCGTAGAACTGCGCGATGGCTCCTCTCCACCAGCAAGGGCGTCTCCTCAACTTCGCCCTTTACCAGATCGGGTGGCTGGCCTGCGTCCTGGGAGCGGCCGGTGGCCTGGGAAACCTAGGGGTGGGTGTGGCCCTCGGCCTCGTCGCTCTCCACGTCGCGCTCTCCCGAGCTCCCCGGGCCGAGCTCGCCATCGCGGCCGCGGCGGGGGCCATCGGCCTCGCCGTTGACAGCCTGATGGCCGCGACCGGCCGCCTCGCCTTCGCGGACGCCTCTCTCCCATGGCTCGCCCCGGCCTGGGTGATCGCGCTCTGGGTCCAGCTCGCAACCACGCTGCGCGGCTGCCTGAGCTGGCTCGCTCCCCGGCCCGGGCTGGCCGCCCTCCTCGGAGCGGTGGGAGGACCCCTCGCCTTCGCCGGCGGGGAGCGGCTCGGCGCCGCGGTCTGGGGCGATCCGCGCGCGGCGACGGCAGCCGCTCTGGCCCTCGCCTGGGCCATCGCCCTCCCCCTCCTCTTCCGGATCGCCCGCCGTCTGGGCGACGGCCACCCAACCGGCTATCGCGGACTGCCCACCTGCTGAACCGGTGGCAGATGCTCCGGGCGGAGCAGCACCTGCCAGACCGAGCGTCCGGCGGGAAGGCGGGAGAGAGCGAGAAGCGCATAGCCCGCCATGGCGAAGTTCCCCAGCAAGAGCACGCCGGCGAGCCAGGCGAGCCGTGCCCCCCAGGCTCGCTCCCGGTAGGCGATCCAGAGCCAGAAGGCGAGGAAGCCGAAATAGG
Organism: Thermoanaerobaculia bacterium; assembly: GCA_023384635.1. GTDB lineage: Bacteria > Acidobacteriota > Thermoanaerobaculia > Multivoradales > JAGPDF01 > JAAYLR01. The sequence continues at coordinate 13,073 of JAHDVN010000010.1, read as the reverse complement.
CGTCGGCGAGGGTGGCCCGGAACCAGCCGTCGGGCCAGAGAGCGACCGCGGCCGTGAGCAGGTCCTGCTGGAGGCTCGCCAGCACGGTCAGGAGGAGCATGGCGGCGAAGACGAAGGCGAAGTAGAGGCGGAGCGCGTTTCGGGTCATGCCTCCTCCTACGTCCAACCGGCGGTCCCGGCCGAGAAGGGCGGCCGCGATCCCACCGCCCCTGCAAATCGCCTGGCACCTTCGGCGCCTTCAAACTCGCCTGGCACCTGTCGCCGTCGAAACTCGCCTGGCACCTTTCGGCGCCTGGCACCTTTCGGCACCTTTCGGGCACCTTCGGCGCGACCGGTGGGGCCGCTCTCCCTGCAACTCCCCTGGCACCTTTCGCCGCCGTCGAAACTCCCCTGGCACCTTCTGGGCACCTTCTGGGGCGACCGCCGGGGCGCGTCGCGACACGCCCTCATGCTGGCCCCGGTACCGATCTCGCTGCCGCAGTCAGCGCGGAGGCTGGGGGCTCGAGGCCTTGATCGCCGACATGGCGGTGGCGATCATTCCGGCCACGTCGCCGACGTTGGCGGGCACGATCAGGGTGTTGCCGGCCTTGGCCAGCTGGCCGAACTGGGCCACCCACTGCTCGGCGACCCGCAGCTGGAGAGCCTGGAGCCCCCCCGGCTCCTGGGTGGCCGACGCGACCAGCCGCAGCCCCTCCGCCGTGGCGCCCGCCACCGTGAGGATCGCCGCCGCCTGCCCCTCGGCCTCGTTGATCTGCTGCTGCTTCTTCGCCTCGGAGGCCTTGATCACCTGCTGCTTGTCGCCCTCGGCGGCGTTGATCACCGCATCGCGCTCGCCCTCGGAGGTGAGGATCACCGCCCGCTTCTCCCGCTCGGCGCGCATCTGCTTCTCCATCGCGGCGAGCACGTCCTTGGGCGGGGTGATGTTCTTGATCTCGTAGCGCAGCACCTTGACCCCCCAGGGGTCGGTCGCCTTGTCGATCTCCGAGACCACCGCGGCGTTGATGTTCGTCCGCTCCTCGAAGGTGCGGTCGAGGTCGATCTTGCCGATCTCGCTGCGCAGCGTGGTCTGCGCCAGCTGCGAGATCGCGAAGACGTAGTCGGCGATCCCGTAAGAGGCCCGCTCGGGGTTCAGGACCTTGAGGTAGAGCACGCCGTCCACCGCCACCTGCACGTTGTCGCGGGTGATGCAGATCTGCTCCGGGATGTCGAGCGCCATCTCCTTGAGCGAGTGCCGGTAGCGCACCACGTCCACGAAGGGCACCAGGATGTGGAAGCCGGCGTCGCGCACCCCGGCGAAGCGCCCCAGGCGCTCGACGACGAAGGCGCTCTGCTGGGGGACGACGATCGCCAGCTTGGCGATGATGATCAGCGCGACGATGGCGAGAACGACGACGGCGACGACGATGCCGAGCTCCATGATCCCTCCCCGCGCGGGGGCTGCCGCCCCCCGCTGGCCTGGTTTCGGCGCCCCGTCAGTCGAGGGGCGCGACGTATACGGTCAGACCCTCGACCCGTTCGACGCGGACGCGGTCCCCCGAAGCGAGCGGCCGCGCGGCCGTCAGCCGGGCGTTCCACGGCGTGCCGCGCAGCTCCACCTTGCCGAGGCGGCCGGGCACGATCGCCTCGAGCGCCACCGCCTCCTCGCCCACCAGCGGGTCGACCTTGGGGGTGTCCGGCGGCGGCGCGAAGCCGCGCACGAAGCGCCGCCGCAGCAGCAGGAGGGTGGCCACCGAAACCGCGGTGAAGAGGAGCCACTGGCCCCAGACCGGCAGCTCGATGCCCACCAGGCCCACGAGGCCGGTCACGAGCGCCCCGACCCCGAAGAAGAGGATGAAGAAACCGCCCGGCGTGAGCATCTCGCCGAGCAGCAGCGCGAGTCCGAGGATCAGCCAGAGCCAGAAGGGCATGGGAAGCTCCCGCGAGAAGGTGAGGCCCGCGAGGATGCTATACCGGCGTGCCACCGGCGCCATAGACTCCCCCCGAAGGACACCGGACAGGAGGTTCCCTCGATGCTCGAGCTGAGCGACCAGCAGCTGGCGGACTTCTGCGCCGCGGTGCCGTGGGAGACCGCGACCCGCCTCCCCGACGGCCGGCTGCTCGGAAGGGTGGCGAGCCCCCGCGCCCTGGCTCCGGCCGGCGACTACCGCTTCCAGGCCATCGACGCCCACCGTGACCTGAGGCGGGACCGGGTGCTCGAGATGGGCTGCGGCGAGGGTTACCACACCGTGCAGCTCGCGAGCCGTTTCGGCCACGTGACGGCCCTCGAGGCGCGGCCCCGGAACCTCGCCTGCGCCCTCGTGAACGTGTTCGTCCACGGGGCCGAGAACGTCCGCCTGCGGATGATGGACGTGCGCGAGGCCGGACCCTCGCTCGGGCGCTTCGACCTCGTCTTCCACTCCGGCGTGCTCTACCACCTCTCCGAGCCCGTCGAGCACCTGCGGCGCATCGCCGGTCTCTCCGACCAGCTGCTCCTCGACACCCACTACGCGCCGCCCGGAGACCGCTATCCCGCGGCCGACCTCGACTCGGGGGGGCAGCGCTACCCGGCCGTCGCGTGGCGCGAGGGGGGATGGTCCGACGTCTTCTCCGGGCTCGAGGCGGAGTCGCGCTGGCTCAGGCGCGACGCCCTGCTCCGGGCGCTCGCCGACGTGGGCTACCGCGAGATCGAGGTCCTCGCCGAGTACGAGATGGAGGTGGGACCCCGTCTCGCGGTCTGGGCCCGTCGCTGAGGCTTCCCCGGCGAAGTCAGGTCCCCTCGCGGAGCGCTCGCAGCACCCGCTCGCCGTAGCGCTCGAGCTTCTTCGCGCCCACGCCGGGCACCCCGGCCAGCTCGGCGAGCGTGGCCGGGACGCGGGCGGCGATCTCCTGGAGTGTCCGGTCGTGGAAGATCAGGTAGGGCGGCACGCCGGCGGCCTCCGCGAGCTCCTTGCGCAGCGCGCGCAGGGCCTCGAAGCGGCGGGTCTCCGGGAAGAGCGCCTCGTCGCCCGCGGCCGGTGCCGACGCCCGCCGACGCTTCTTCTCCGGCCGCCGTTCCTCGCGCAGCGCCAGCCGCTCCTCGCCCCGGAGCACCGGCCAGGCGCGCGGGGTGAGCCGCAGCACGTTGAGCCCGTCGGCGTCGACCGCGAGCAGCCCGCGCGCCACGAGCTGGCGGAAGACCGCGCGCCACCCCTTGGCGTCGAGCTCGCCGCCGACGCCGAAGGTCGGCAGGCGGTCGTGCCCGTGCCGCCTCATCTTCTCGGTCGCCTCGCCGCGGAGCAGGTCGACGAGGTGCATCGCCCCGAACCGCTCGCCGGTGCGGTAGACCGCCGAGAGCGCCTTCTGCGCCGGCACGGTGGCGTCCCAGGTGGCGACCGGCTCGAGGCAGGTGTCGCAGTTGCCGCAGGGGGCCGCGAGCTCCTCGCCGAAGTAGCGCAGCAGCGCCCGGCGCCGGCACTCGGTCGTCTCGCAGTAGGCGAGCAGGGCGTCGAGCTTGCGCCGCTCGATCTGCTTGCGCCCCTCCTCGGCCTCGCCGGCGTCGATCAGCCGCCGCAGGTTCACGACGTCCTGGAGCCCGTAGGCCATCCAGGCGTCGGCCGGCTCGCCGTCCCGGCCGGCGCGGCCGGTCTCCTGGTGGTAGGCCTCGAGGCTCTTGGGCAGGTCGAGGTGGGCGACGAAGCGGACGTCCGGGCGGTCGATCCCCATGCCGAAGGCGACGGTGGCGACGACCACCAGCGCCTCGTCGGAGCGGAAGCGGTCGAGCGTGGCCCGCCGCTCCTCGGCGCTCATCCCGGCGTGGTACGGCAGCGCCGCGACGCCGTGCTCCGAGAGCCAGGCGGCGGTCTGCTCGACCTTGGCGCGCGAGAAGCGGTAGACGATCCCGCAGTGGCCGGCGTGCTCGGCGCCGAGGAAGTCGAGCAGCTGGCGGCGCGGGTCCCCCTGCTTGTCGACCACCCGGTAGCGCAGGTTCGGCCGGTCGAAGCTGGCGAGGAAGATCCGGGCCTCCCCGAGCCCGAGCCGCGCCACGATCTCCCGCCGGGTCGGCGGGTCGGCGGTGGCGGTGAGCGCCAGGCGCGGCACGCCGGGGAAGCGCTCCGCGAGCACCGCGAGCCCCAGGTACTCGGGGCGGAAGTCGTGCCCCCACTGCGAGACGCAGTGCGCCTCGTCGATCGCGATCAGGGCGAGAGGGAGCTCCGCGAGCAGCGCCAGGAAGCGGTCGGTCAGCAGCCGCTCCGGGGCGACGTAGAGCAGGTCGAGCTCCCCGGAGCGGAGCCGCCGCTCGACCGCGGCCAGCTCGCCGGGCGGCAGGTTCGAGTGACAGGCCGCGGCGGCGACGCCGAGCTCGGTGAGGGCCGCCACCTGGTCCTGCATCAGCGCGATGAGCGGCGAGACGACCAACCCGGTCCCCGGCCGCACCAGCGCCGGCAGCTGGTAGCAGAGCGACTTGCCGCCGCCGGTCGGCCAGACCACGAAGGCGTCGCCGCCCGCCAGCAGCGTCGCCACGACCTCCTCCTGCCCGGCGCGGAAGACCGGGAAGCCGAAGACCGAGGCGAGCCGGGCGCGGGCCCTCTCGAGGCCGGAGCGCGTGTCGGGCCGGTCGTCTTCCATGAGCGCGAGCATGGCGCAGATCCTCCCCTCTCGCCCAGAGGACGCGCCGCAGCCCGTCGATCGCTCGCCGGCCGGGGTAGGATCCCCACCCTGGTGCGCCCGTGATCGTCGCCTTCGTCAGCAAGAAGGGGGGCGTGGGCAAGACGACGAGCGCGGTCAACGTGGCGACCGCTCTCGCCCGCCTCGGCCACCGCACCCTCCTCGTCGACCTGGACAGCCAGGCCTCGGCGTCGCTCTCGCTGGGGGTCGCCCGCGCCGACCTCGCCCCCTCGGCCCACGACCTGCTGCTCGGCAAGCGGCCGGCCGGCGAGATCGTCCGGCCCACGGCGATCCCGAACCTCCACCTCGTCACCGCCTCGGTCGACCTCGTCGCCGCCGATCTCGACCTCGCCCCGCTGCGCGACCGCGAGCTCGTGCTCGGCCGGAAGCTCGCGCCGCTGCGCGCCGGCTACGAGTGGATCCTCCTCGACTGCCCGCCGGCCCTCTCGGTGGTGCCGCTCAACGCGCTCGCCGCCGCGGACGGCTACGTCGTGCCGGTGGTGCCGCAGATACTCGCCTACGAGGGAGTCGAGCTCCTGCTCGCCGCGGTGGACCGCCTCCGCTACCGCTTCGGCATCCAGCTGCGCCTCTTCGGCCTGCTCCTCACCCTGGTAGACGGCCGCACCCGCCTCGCCAAGCAGACGGTGCGCATGCTCCGGGAGCGCTTCGGCGACCGACTCTTCGCCGCCGAGGTGCCCCTGAGCACCCGCCTGGCCGAGGCCCCCGCCTGGGGCCGCCCGCTCGTCGAGAGCGAGCCGGAGTGCCCCGCCGCCCTCGCCTACGTCGCGGTCGCCCGCGAGCTCCTCACCCGCGCGACAGGGCGCTGAAACTCGCCTGGCACTTTCTCGGCAGGCCCCAGACGCCTACGCCACCCGCAGCGGCCGGATCCGGCGGACCTCCCCCCCGATCGCCGCCGCCGCGTCCCAGAGGTCCACCGCCCGCTGGGCATCGAGCCAGAACTCGGGCGCGTTGCCGAAGAGCCGAGCGAGGCGCAGCGCCATCTCGGGGCTCAGCGCCCGCCGCTCCCGGAGCAGCTCGTGCACCGTCTGCCGCGACACCCCGAGCGCCGCCGCCAGGCCCGCCGCCGTGAGGCCGCAGTCGGGCAGGAAGTCCTCGCGCAGCATCTCCCCGGGATGGGTCGGCCGGATCCGCCGCGTGCCGCGATTGGGAAGGCTCATCTCGTTCCTCCGCCTAGCAGAGTGCCTAGAAACGCAGACCGGTGGGCGGTCGTGGACGCCCGCCCGCCGGCAGTGGCTGTTTCAAGTCGCCTGGTACCTGCTCCACCCGTTCAGTCCGTTCAGGACCTGTTCCGCACGCGTTCGTGCTCTCTCAGTCTTGTGCGGGACAATCAGGATAGCTCTCTCTCCCGCGCAAAATCGCCTCCGAGAATCGCAGCGCCGCTATCTCCCCACCCTCATCAAGCTCCACAATGAGGCCTAGTGAGGAGTAGAGAAGGAACCGGAACCTCCCGTGCGGCGAGTGGCATCCCCTGAGGCGCCCCTCCAACTCGTCATTGATGAGTACGAGGTCCTGGCGAATCTCTCGCTCTGCTGGACCGAAGCGAGCCATAGCTTCGCTCGCCGCCACGGGCCGTGCAAACCGCACAACGAAGCCGCGAATGATCAGTGAGTCGGGGTCGAAGAACGCGAGGATGGACACCTCATGGTCCTTCGCCATGCGGTAGCGCTGGGAGAATCGGAGGACGACGTCGTCTTCGCTCGAGGGGCCGTTGTCGGTGTCAGTCCCGCTGAGATAGGCGGCCTCCGCCGGGCCCCACTCGAGGAGGACGTCCGGAAGCCGCGCAGCGCCGAGCCGGGTCGTAACCCCCTCGCTGCGATGGGTTTCGTAGGGTCGCGCGATCGCTGGCGACCCCACGAGACCCAGGAGGCAGAGCAGCACTGTCGACCATCGCCAGGAGCGGAGTGCACTCGCATGCTCAGGGGCAGGTATCGTGACCATGGGGATCCTCCGGAGGTGGCATGGCAAGAACGACAATGGGATCTGCTGCGGGCGGGTCATCAAGAGCAGTGGCCCTGCGGGTTCCCGTATGCGCCAGTGGTAGAGCCGTGAAGGTGATGGGCGGCTGGGCCCAACGGCTGTGCGTCGGCCTTCGTCCTTGCCTAGCCGATGATCGCGCGCGGAGGCCGCTCGCGTCCAGCGCCACCGTTCCACCCCTTGGTTCGCGAAAGGTGCGGCCGGCGGCCGTGACGAGGGCCCGAAGGGGTGGCATTCCCGGAGACGCCGCCGCGCTTCTGGGTACTGTCGCTCGTGGTTGCGGAACCTGCTCTGGACCCTCATGATCGTCTCCGCTCCGCCTCTAGGAGCCCCCCCGGGTCCGGCGCAGCTCCAGGAGCAAACACGCTGCCGCTGTCCAAAGCGCGCTGTTCGTCAATACAAGAATGAGCTCGAGGCCTCCTCCTCCACCGAGGAGGTCCGGCCAGAAGCGCTGCACGGCCGTGAAGACGGGCGCTGCAAGGAGTCTGCTCAAGGTTCCGAGGACTCCATCGATCGCAGTGGGGGATGCGCCGCGGTAGGTCACCTCCATCACGCGCGTCAAGTGCCAGAAGAAGAAGGCGATGGTGGCGGCGCCATGGCACAGGAAGAAGGCCGCGGCAAACGCCGCGCGACTACCCATGCGAGTCATCGACATCCCCTTTGTGTGCTCGGGGCGCTTCCATCAAGAACCTCCCCGTGATCGGGTTCGCGAACCTCGCGTGCATGTAGTCGAGGTCGTCGGCGACCTCGGGGCTGCCGAGGGTGTCGCGCTCGTGGCCGGTGAACTTCAACCGTTCCGCGACCTGGCTGTTGACCGTGATCTCCTCGCCGAAGGGGTAGTACTTGGGCTGGGCGAGGCGCTCGGCGCGGTGGTTGGTGAGCAGGCGCGGGGTGCCGAGGTGGTCGAGGTGGAACGCCTCGGGGCGGGTGTAGGAGAAATCCCGCGCCAGCAGGGCATCGTAGGCGAAGCGCGACGTGCCCATTGCCTTCACGTTGCCGGCGGTGGCGTAAGGGCAGGAGCACACGGCTCGTCCCCTACCTGGTGCAGTTCGATCGGAGCACATTCTCGGGGGCCTGTATCGAGTCGTCGGGAGAAGCAGGCCGGCGGGCGGCCGTGGAAGCCCGCGCACCGGTGGCGCTTCTTTCAGGGCGCTTGGGCGTTGGTCAGTTCCGGCTTCTCCGAGGATGGACCTCCCAGAGTGTCGCGCTGCAGTCGCATACGTTCGAGGAGCTCGTTCGTGATCTCATTTGGTGGAATCCTGCCGACGCGAAGTGCCTCCTCTGTCGCCGCGATCGACTCCTCGAGGACCTGGCGGCAGCCTCGTGTCTCGAGGTCTTCCAGCATGCGTCGAGGGGCGCCATGACCAGCGTTCGCTCGCAGGAGAGCGCCTGCAGCCTCGCAGTCTGCGTTCAAGACGGTATGCGCAAGCTCGAACCGCGCGGCGGTCCGAATGCTCGGGGAGCCGACCGCCACAGCCCTGCGCAGGAGCCACTCCTTGCCCCCAAGCCTGGTCTCGACTTCGGGTGGAATGCCGAATCGGGTCTTCGTGGCCTGGTTCCAGGCCAGGTCGAAACTGCCGAGGTCTGATGCTGCGGTGAGCTCGCGGGCACCGCCTTCGCTGCAGGCCCATAACGAGATCGCAGCGAGCCCCACGAGAACGAGCTTCTCGAGGTACTTCACGCCGCCGTTCCCTCCGCCGTTGCTGGCAACAAGTACTTTCGTAGTTTAGCCGCACCTTGACGAAGGCGGCTCCAATGCTGGCTTCCAGGCGGCCCGGAGCTCCCCTGGCACCTTGGGGCACCTCGGGGCGACCCGGCGCGGGTAGGATCGGCGGTGATGGCGACCTCGGTTTTCGACCTCTTCCGGATCGGCCTCGGGCCGAGCAGCTCGCACACGGTGGGGCCGATGCGGGCGGCGCGGGAGTTCGCCCTCGGGCTGGCTGCGGCCGGCCGGCTGGAGGCGGTCGCCGCGGTGCGGGTCGAGCTCTTCGGCTCGCTGGCCGCCACCGCCCGCGGGCACGGCACGGACCGGGCGGTCGTCCTCGGCCTGCTCGGCGAGCAGCCCGACGAGCTCGACCCCGGGCGCGCCGCCGAGCTGGTGCGGGCGGTTTCCGAGTCCGGCCAGCTCCTGCTGCTGGGGCGCCAACCCGTGCCGTTCCGATCCGCGGACCAGCTGCGGCTGGAGCCCCGGCCGCTCCCGTTCCACCCCAACGCCCTGCGCCTCACGGCGTCGGGCGCCGCCGGTGGGGTCCTCTCGGCCCGCACCTTCTACTCGATCGGCGGCGGCTTCGTCGTCGAGGAGGGGAAGGAGTCCGTGGGGACCGCCGGCGGCCCTCCCCTCCCCCACCCGTTCCGCACCGCCGCCGAGCTGCTCGCCCTCTGCGAACGGACCTCGCTGCCGATCCACGGCGTGATGCGCGCCAACGAGGAGGCGCTGCGCCCCGCGGCCGAGGTCGCCGCCGGCCTCCAGCGGATCTGGCAGGTGATGCAGGAGGCGATCGCCCGCGGCTGCCGCGCCACGGGGACGCTGCCCGGCGGGCTCGGCCTCCGGCGGCGTGCCCCCGACCTCTTCGCCCGCCTGACCGAGCACCCGGAGAGCGGGCTCGCCGACCCGCTGACCGCCATCGACTGGGTGAGCCTCTACGCGCTCGCGGTGAGCGAGGAGAACGCCGCCGGCAGCCGCGTCGTCACGGCGCCCACCAACGGCGCCGCCGGCATCGTGCCGGCGGTGCTCCACTACTACCGGCGCTTCGTCCCCGGGGCGAGCGACGAGGGAGTGGCGCGGATGCTGCTCACCGCCGGGGCCATCGGGCTGCTCTGCAAGGAGGGGGCGTCGCTCAGCGGCGCCGAGGTCGGCTGCCAGGGGGAGGTGGGGAGCGCCTGCTCGATGGCCGCCGCCGCCCTCGCCGAGGTCCTCGGCGGCACCCCCGCCCAGGCGGCGGTGGCCGCCGAGATCGCCATGGAGCACAACCTCGGCCTCACCTGCGACCCGGTGGCGGGCCTCGTCCAGGTGCCGTGCATCGAGCGCAACGCGATGGCGGCGGTCAAGGCGATCAATGCCGCGCGGCTCGCCCTGCGCGGCGACGGCCACGCGTTCGTGAGCCTCGACGACGTCATCCGCACCATGCGCGACACCGGCCACGACATGCGCCGCAAGTACAAGGAGACGGCGCGGGGCGGGCTCGCCGCGCGCTTCCCTGGCGTCCCGGCGGCGAGCGTCGGGCTGGCGGACTGCTGACCGTGTCCCCGCTCCCCGCGCGCGCGGCGGACGCGGCGAAGGCGATAGCATCCGCCTCCGGAGAGCCCCGATGACCGTCCCCTCGCGCGCCACCACCCACGCCGTCGTCGTCGGACGGGTGCGGATCGGCGGCGGCGCCCCCGTGGTCGTGCAGTCGATGACCTCGACCGACACCGCCGACGTGGCCGCCACCGTGCGCCAGTGCCACGAGCTGGCGCTGGCCGGCTCGGAGCTGGTGCGGATCACCGTGAACCTGCCCGAGGCCGCCGCCGCGGTGCCCGAGATCCGGCGCCGGCTCGACGACCTCGGCTGCGACGTCCCCCTGATCGGCGACTTCCACTACAACGGCCACCTCCTGCTCACCGAATACCCCGGCTGCGCCGCGGCGCTCGCCAAGTACCGGATCAACCCCGGCAACGTCGGCTTCGGGCGGCGCCGCGACGAGCAGTTCGCGACCATCTGCCGGATCGCGGTCGAGCGGGGCAAGCCGGTCCGGATCGGCGTCAACGCCGGCTCGCTCGACCAGGAGCTGGTGATGGCGAAGATGCAGGAGAACACCGACCGCGCGCTCGGGAAGAGCGCCGAGGAGATCTACGCCGACTGCATGGTGCTCTCCGCGCTGCAGTCGACCGAGGCGGCGCTCGCCTGCGGCCTCGGGGAGGAGCAGATCGTCATCTCCTGCAAGGTCTCGCGCCCGCCGGAGCTGATCTCCGTCTACCGCGAGCTCGCCCGGCGCACCCGCCAGCCGCTCCACCTCGGGCTCACCGAGGCGGGGATGGGGATCAAGGGGATCGCCTGGTCGGCCTCGGCGATGGCGGTGCTGCTCGCCGAGGGGATCGGCGACACGATCCGCGTCTCGCTCACGCCGCGCCCCGGCGGCGACCGCCGCGAGGAGGTCTACGCCGCCTGCGAGATCCTGCAGGCGCTCGGGATCCGCTCCTTCGCCCCCTCGGTGACCGCCTGCCCCGGCTGCGGGCGGACCACCTCGACCACCTTCCAGGAGCTGGCGATGCGCGTGCAGGAGCACGTGCGCGAGCGGCTCCCCGAGTGGAAGCGGACGCGCGAGGGGGTCGAGGAGCTCCAGCTCGCGGTCATGGGCTGCGTCGTCAACGGCCCGGGCGAGTCGAAGATGGCGAACATCGGCATCTCGCTGCCCGGCACCGGGGAGGCGCCGACCTGCCCGGTCTACGTCGACGGCCAGAAGTTCGCCACCCTCACCGGCGGCTACGAGGAGCTGGCCGCCCGGCTCATCGCGATCATCGAGGACTACGTGGCGACCCGCTACCCGGAGCGCTGAGGAGGAGCGACCGTGCCCGAGCCCCAGCCGCTCCCCGCCAACTTCATCAACGAGCTCGGGCTCGCCTGGAAGCAGCTCTGGATCTACCCGAAGGGACACCCGTCGCGCGCCGGGGCGGTGGAGCGCGCGCACCGGGCCCTCTTGCTCCTCCTCGGCCCCACCGGCTCGCTCGCGGTCGGGGTCGACCGCGCGGCGCTCGTCTGCGAGGGGGAGCGGGTCGACAGCCCGAGCGCCCAGCGGCTCGCCGGCCAGCTCTTCGGCCGCAACGTGGCGGTGGTCACCTTCGCCGACGGGATCGACGCCGCCGAGCTGGAGCGCTTCCTCGACCTGCTCAATCCGGATCCCAACCAGCTCCACACCGCCCGGCTCTGGGACGAGGCGAGCGCCTTCCTCCTGCCGCACGTGAGGTTCCAGCCCGTCGACTACTCCGGGCTCGAGATCACCGACGACCTCGCGGACCCCGGCGCCCCGGCCGCGAAGGCCGAGCCCCCGCCGAAGCAGGCCAACCTCTGGCAGCAGATCCTCGACCAGCTGATGGCCGGCCGCCGGGTCGGCGCCACGGACGCCGACGGCCGGGGCGGCGAGGCGACTCTGGCCGACGTCATCACCTCGATCGAGCGGCTGCTCGAGACCGCGACGGCACAGGGAATCGTGGGAGGGGAGGCTCCGGCGCCCACGGCGATCGCCTCCCTCGGCGAGCAGATCGCGGCCGCCGTGGGGCGCCATCTCGACCTTGCCGGGCCGGAGGCGCTGGACGCCGAGCTGCACCGCATCGCCCACCTGCTGCGCGCCCTGCCGCCCGAGCTGCGCCCGCCGCTGCTCGACGCCGTGTTGCGGCGCCTCGCCGCGGCGGACCATCCGGGCGAGCCGTTCTCGCTGGGCGCCGCCGGCACCTCGGCCGCCGAGCTGCTCGGCTCCCTGCGGCGTCTCTCGACCCGCGGTGCCCGCTTCTCGGACGCCGCGCTGCGCGCGATCGAGGAGCTGGTGTTCGGCGACGCGCCACCGGCTCGCCCCGTGCCGGGGACGCCGGGCGAGGAGGGAGCGCTCGCGCGCTTCCTCGCCCTCGGGGACGTCGAGGGTCCGCCTCCCGGCGCGGGGAGGGAGCGGATCCTGCTCGCGCTCCCCGTGCGCACCGAGCCCCCCGCCGAGCCCCTCCCCGAGCTCGAGACACGGCGGCGCAGCCTCGGCGAGGCCGAGCAGGAGCGCGCCTTCGCCGAGACGCTGCTCCTCCTCGCGCTCGCCGACAGGGATGACGGACGGGCATCCGCGCTCGCCGCGCGCCTCGAAGCGGTCTTCTGCAGCCTCCTGCGCGCCGGCCGGCTGCAGCTCGCCGAGGAGATCGTCGCCGCCATCGCCGCCGCCGGCCTCCCAGAGCGCGACGAGACGCTCCGGCGGCGGGCCGGACGGCTCGGCGAGCAGCTCGCCGGGGCCCCCGCCATGGGCGCCCTGGTCGAGCTGCTGGGGCAGGCCGACCGCACCGAGCTCGAGCGGCCGCAGCGCCTGGTGCGCGCGCTCGGCGACCCGGCGGTGCGGGAGCTGCTGCTCCTGCTCGCCGAGGAGAGCGACATGGCGCGCCGGCGGCATCTCTTCGACTTCCTCGGCGGTCTCGGCGCCGCGCTCGGTCCGCACGCCGCCGCCGCGCTCGGCGACCCGCGCTGGTTCGTGGTGCGCAACATGCTGGCGCTGCTGCGCGAGAGCGGCGACCGGACCCAGGTCGAGGCGGTGCGCGCCACGGCGCTCCACGCCGACCCGCGGGTGCGGCTCGAGGCGGTGCGCGCGCTCGCGACCCTCGACCGGCACCCTCCCGACTCCCTCGTCGACCGCCTGCTCTCCGATCCCGACCCGAAGGTCGCCGAGCTCGCGACCCGGGACCTAGGCGCCCGCTCGCGCCAGGGGCGCGAGGCCCTGGTGGCGCTCCTG
>JAHDVN010000427.1 GCA_023384635.1 Thermoanaerobaculia bacterium | reverse complement strand
CTTCGCGTGCCCCGCCGCCACCACCGCGGCGGCGGAGAGCGCGCCGGCCTCCTCGCCGAGGCGGGCCACGAAGGCGGCCTGGAAGAGCAGGTCGCCGAGCTCCTCGGCGATCTCCTCCCAGTCGCCGCCGTCGATGGCGGCGGCGAGCTCGTGCGCCTCCTCGACGAGGTAGGCGCGGAGGTTCGCGAGCCCCTGCTCGCGGTCCCAGGGGCAGCCATCCGGGGCGCGCAGGCGGGCGACGAGGGCGACCAGGTCGGCGAGCTCCGCGGGGGGGCGGGCGGTGGGGTCGGGCATCGCGTCGGCTCTCCTCGTGGCCTCTTGGCGGGGGCGGGCGGGACCGGGGTACGATAGCGGAGATTTCGCGGCACCGACGAGAGGAGTGGTGTCTCCGGACGCGGAGGCGGGGAGAGCGATGGGCATCAAGGTCACGGACAAGCGGATGTTCACGGCCGACGGAGAGCTGCGCGAGGAGTTCCGCGACACGGTGGCGGCGTCGGCGACTGCCGAGCCCGCACCGGCGTCCGCGCCGGGATCCGCGCCCGCCGCGCCGCCCGCGGGCGAGCGGGCCCGCGAGCCGGAACCGCAGCCGTCCGCCGCACGGCTCGAGCTCCCCGGCGCGCCGCCGGGGGCCGGCCCGGGCTTCTTCGACCTCGTCGAGCTGCTCGCCGAGCCGATCCCGCTCTACCTCGGCGACGTCGAGCTGCCGGGCGGGCAGAAGGTCGAGAACCTCGAGATGGCGCGGCTCCACATCGATCTCCTCGACGTGCTGCGCCAGAAGACGATGGGCAACCTGAGCTCACAGGAGCTGGCGTTCCTCGAGGACCTTCTCTACCGGGCGCGGCTGCGCTATGTGCAGAAGCGGGGGTGAGGGCCGGCGGGCGAGGGGGCGCCGCCGCGCGCCCGGCCTCGTGCTGCTCGCGCTGCTGCTCGCCGCCGGCGGGGCGCCGCCGCTCGCCGCCCAGGCCCCGGTCGAGGCGACCGAGGTCGAGGTCGGCCCGGCCGTCGGCCAGTCGCTGCTGCGGCTGCAGGACCTCTGGCTGCAGTGGGTCACCGCCTTCTACCAGGGGCGCCAGGACGGGGCGGAGGCGGCGGTGGCCGAGATGGAGCGGATCGCCGCCCAGCTCGGCATGCGCCACTTGCCCGACCTCTCGCGCGCGATGGCCGCCCGGGCGGTGGACGGGGCGGCCGGCGGCGACCGCGAGCGCGCACTCTGGGCGCTCGAGATGGCCGAGCGGCTCCATCCCGGCCAGCCGGAAACCGCGCTCGCGCGGGCGCGGGTGGCGTCGGCGGGCGGCGCGCCGCTGGAGGCCGCGCGCTGGGAGATCGCCGGCTGGCGGCGGCTCGCCTCCGACCCCTCTTCGCGACCGCTGCTCGGGCGCGCTCTGCTCGGGTGGACGACCGCCCTCCTGCTCCTCGCCGCCGGCCTCTACGTGCTGCTGCAGTTCGCGGTGAAGGGGCCCACCGTCTATCGCGACCTGCACGCTCTCTGCGCGCGGTGGCTCACCGGGAAGGCCGCGCACCTGGCGGCGCTGGCGGTTCTCGCCTGGCCGCTGGCGCTCCCCGGCGGGCTCCTCTGGTGGCTCCTCTGGGCCTCGGCGCTCCTCTGGGCGCACGCCTCCACGAGCGAGCGCTGGGTGCAGGCCGCGCTCTGGATCGTGGCCGGCACGCTGCCGGTGCTCGTCGCCCACCAGCAGCCGCACGGCGTGATCTCCCTCTCCCCGCCGGTGCGGGCGATGGAGGCGCTCGCGGAGCGCCGCCTCGAGGGGTCGCTCCTGACCGACCTCGGGGTGCTGCGCAGCACGCTGCCCAAGAGCGTCGCGGTGCAGCAGCTGGTGGCCGACGTCCACCGCCGGTTCGGGCAGTGGGAGTTCGCGCGCTCGCTCTACCGGCAGGTGCTCGAGGCCGCCCCGGAGACGGTCGACGTCCTCCTCGACCTCGGCGCTTTCCACTTCCGGCAGGGGGAGTTCGCCACCGCGACCCAGTACTTCCAGCGCGCGGCGACGGCCGATCCGGGCTCGGCGGCGGCCTACTACAACCTGAGCCTCTCCTTCTCGGAGGCCTACCTGTTCGAGGAGTCGCGCCAGGCGCTGGAGAAGGCGCGGCGGCTCGACGGCGACCGGGTCGCCGATTGGGTGCGCTCGGGCGAGCCGCGGCGGGTGCTGACCTTCGACGGCGGGCTCGCGCGGGCCCCGGAGATCCGGCGCGATCTCGCGGCCGCCTGGGGGCGCAACGCGGCGCTGCGGCCGGCCGACTGGCTGCCGCTCGCGGCGACGCTCCTCGTCGCGCTCGTCGCGCTGGTCTGGGACCGCGCCCTCCGGCGCCTCGGCGGCGGCCCGCCGGTCTCGCTCGCCACCCACCGGCCCGCCTGGGCGGAGTGGGCGATCGCGCTCGGCCTGCCCGCCTGGCGGGCGGCCGAGGAGGGGTCGGGGGCGCGGGCGTTCGCCGGTGTCGTGGGTCCGCTGGCGCTCGTGCTGCTGCCGTTCGCGGGGCGCCTCGCGGTGATGCCGCCCGCCGCCCTGGCGGTGAGCCCGCGCGCGCTCGGCTGGATCGCGGCTTTCGGCCTCGCGGCCCTGCTGGCGGTGCGGGCTTGGCGCGAGCGGCGGCGGGTGGGGTAGGGGGCGGCGATGGCGCTCGAGGGCGATCTCCGGCTCTTCCAACTCCCCGACATGCTGCAGGTCGTGAGCCTGCAGAAGAAGACCGGCATCCTCACGGTCCAGGGTGAGCAGGACATCATCGCGATCTCCTTCCTGGGCGGCGCGGTGGTGGCGGCCGACGCCCTCAACCAGTCGGTGGAGGACGGGCTGGGCCACGTGCTCGCGGCGGAGCGCTGGGTCACGCCGGACCAGTTCGCGGCGGTGGTGGCGGAGCACCAGGCCGGCGGCG
>JAHDVN010000426.1 GCA_023384635.1 Thermoanaerobaculia bacterium | reverse complement strand
CCGTCGCGGTGCCGGACCCGCAGCCCCTCCTGCTTGACCCGCACCGTGATGTCGCGCATCCGGTCGGCGCGGTCGGGGGCCGGGGTGAAGCCGAGCGAGTAGGCCGAGGCGATCTCCCGGGCCACCGTGCCCAGGGTGTCGGGCAGGTCGGGGCCGGAGAGCAGGCGGCGACCGCCGCTGCGGTCGGCGATGCTGCCGATGTTGCTGCTCGCCTCCACCTGTGCGAACTCGCCCGGCGTGCCGCCGCTGGCGATCTCGGAGCCGACCTCCCCGGCGTCCATGATCGGGCCGCGGACACCGGCGTCCACGGCGTAGATCAGCGCCCGGCTCGCCTGGGCGGCCCGGGTGACCTTCACGAGCTCGCGCCGCACGTAGTCGGCGTCGAGGTCGCCGGCGCGGCGGCGGTCCCCCTGGCTGCCGAAGGTGCCGCCGTAGCGGCGGTCGAACGCATCCCAGAGCGTGCGCCCGGGCTCGGTCGAGACGCCGCCGCTGACCAGGAAGACGACCTTCGCCCCCTCCACCCCGGCGAGCGTGCCCATCAGATCGGTGAGCGCGATGAGGGCCTGGCGCGTGTCCTGGGCCTCCTCCTGGGCGAACCACTCGATCTGCTCGACCAGGGCGGGGACGAAGTCGGCGGGGGTGATCTGCTCGAGGTCGAGCTTCAGGCGCTGCTCCTGCGCCTGGCGCTGGGCGGCGCGCGGCGTGGTGCGGGCGATCTCGGCGAAGGCGCCGCGCACGGCGCGCAGGTCGTCGGTGACCGGGGTGAGGATGCGCAGCGAGCGGTCGAACACCGCCACCATGGCGCGGTGGCCCGTCTTCATCCGGTCCTCGATCAGCCCCTCGAGGTGCCGGAGCGCCTCGTTGCGCCGGCCGCCGGTGAGGTTGAGGTTGTCGACGTAGACGACCAGCGTCGGGCGGGCCGGCGGCGGCGCCACCCCCTCCTCGGGGAGGGTGCCCGGGGTGCCGGGGTAGGGCACGAAGCTCGCGCCCGGCGGCGGCGCCGAGAAGAACTCGATCGGCACCGGCTTGCCGTCGGCGAGGAGCTCGAAGTCGTCCTTCGTCAGGCCGACCACCGGCTGGCCGTCGCGGTCGGTGACGAAGACGTCGACGTTGACCACCTCGACCTCGAGGAGCTCGCCGAAGACGGGCGGCGAGGCGGGTTCCTGGGCCGACCCCGCGGACGCGAGGAAGGCCCCCAGCAGGAGCAGGGAAAGGAGTGAGCGGCGGCTCGGGAACATGGATGACCTCCAGATCGGGGCGTCTCGGGACGAGACGTGTGCGACGGCAAGACTTGCAAACCCTATACCAGGGGGAAGAGGGGGACAGGCACACATTTCCGCACCCCGTGAGGCCTCTCGTCGGCAGAGACGGAAATGTGTGCCTGTCCCCCTGGAGAAAGAGGCCGGTGGGAGCGATCCCACCGGCCTCGGGACTAGACAGGCATCGAGATCCCTCGCCGCTTCGCGGCTCGGGATACTGATCGCGCTCGCGCGATCAGTACATCCCGCCCATGCCGCCGCCGGGCATCGCCGGGGCCTTGGGCTCCTTCTCCTTGACCTCGGAGATCATCGCCTCGGTGGTGAGCATGAGGCCGGCGATCGAGGCGGCGTTGAGCAGCGCGGTCTTGGTGACCTTCGCCGGGTCGATGACGCCCGCCTTGACCAGGTCCTCGTACTCGCCGGTGGCGGCGTTGAAGCCGACGTTGCCGCTCTTGGCGAGAATCTCGCGGACCACGATCGAGCCCTCCTCGCCCGCGTTGAGGGCGATCTGGCGCGACGGCTCCTCGAGGGCACGGCGGACGATCTTCACGCCCACCGCCACGTCGCCCTCGGCCTTCACCTTGTCCACCGCCGCGATGGCGCGCAGCAGGGCGACGCCGCCGCCGGCGACGATGCCCTCCTCGACCGCCGCCTTGGTGGCGTGCATGGCATCCTCGACGCGGGCCTTCTTCTCCTTCATCTCGGTCTCGGTGGCGGCGCCGACCTTGATCACCGCCACGCCGCCGACCAGCTTCGCGAGCCGCTCCTGCAGCTTCTCGCGGTCGTAGTCCGAGGTGGTCTCCTCGATCTGGGCGCGGATCTGCTTGACGCGGCCGGCGATCGCCTCGCGGCGGGCCTTGTCGTCGGTGTCGGTGACGAGGGTGGTGTCGTCCTTGGTGATGACGATCTTCTTGGCCTCGCCGAGGTCCTCCCACTTCACGTTCTCGAGCTTGATGCCGAGGTCCTCGGAGATCAGCTTGCCACCGGTGAGGATCGCGATGTCCTCGAGCATCGCCTTGCGGCGGTCGCCGAAGCCGGGGGCCTTGACCGCGGTGACCTGCAGCGTGCCGCGGAGCTTGTTCACCACGAGGGTGGCGAGCGCCTCGCCCTCGACGTCCTCGGCCACGATGAGGAACGGCTTGCCCTGGCGGGCGACCTGCTCGAGGATCGGCAGCAGGTCCTTCATCGAGGAGACCTTCTTCTCGTAGAGGAGGATCTTGGCGTTCTCGATCACCGACTCCATGCGCTCGGCGTCGGTCACGAAGTAGGGCGAGAGGTAGCCGCGGTCGAACTGCATGCCCTCGACCACCTCGAGGGTGGTGTCGAGGCCCTTGGCCTCCTCGACGGTGATCACGCCGTCCTTGCCGACCTTCTCCATCGCCTCGGCGATGATCTTGCCGATCTCCTGGTCGTTGTTGGCCGAGATCGTGCCGACGTGCGCGATCTCCTTGCCCTCGACCGGCTTCGACATGCCGTCGATCGCCTCGGAGGCGGCGCGGGCGGCGAGCTCGACGCCCCGCTTGAGCTCCATCGGGTTGGCGCCGGCGGTGACGTTCTTCGAGCCCTCGCGGTAGATCGCCTGCGCGAGCACGGTGGCGGTGGTGGTGCCGTCGCCGGCGACGTCGGAGGTCTTCGAGGCG
>JAHDVN010000425.1 GCA_023384635.1 Thermoanaerobaculia bacterium | reverse complement strand
AGAAGATCGCCGCGTCTGATCCGGGGCCAGGCATCGCCCCGCCGCATTCCCACCAACGCGAGGAGCTTCTGTCATGCGTACGGACGAGTACATCGCGCTCGAAGACCGCTACGGCGCCCACAACTACCACCCGCTCGACGTCGTCGTCCAGCGCGCCGAGGGGATCTGGGTCTGGGACGTGGAGGGCCGCAAGTACATGGACTTCCTCGCCGCCTACTCGGCGGTGAACCAGGGGCACTGCCACCCGCGCATCCTGGAGGCCCTGGTCGAGCAGAGCCGGCGCGTGGCGCTCACCTCGCGCGCCTTCCGCAACGACCAGCTCGGGGCTTTCTACAAGGAGATCTGCGAGCTCACCGGCTACGGGAAGTTCCTGCCGATGAACACCGGGGCCGAGGCGGTGGAGACCGCGATCAAGGCGGCGCGCAAGTGGGCCTACGAGGTCAAGGGCGTGCCCGAGCCCGAGGCCGAGATCCTCGTCTTCCACAACAACTTCCACGGCCGCACCACGACCATCGTCGGCTTCTCCTCCGAGGATCAGTACCGCCAGGGCTTCGGGCCCTTCACGCCGGGCTTCCGGCTGCTCCCGTTCGGCGACGTCGAGGCGGTGCGCGCGGCGATGCATCCGAAGGTCGCCGCGATCCTCGTCGAGCCCATCCAGGGCGAGGGCGGGATCATCGTCCCGCCCGAGGGCTACCTGCGCGCGCTGCGCGAGATCGCCACGGCCCACCGCGCGCTCCTCCTCGCCGACGAGATCCAGGCCGGTCTCGGCCGCACCGGGAAGATGTTCGCCTTCGAGCACGAGGGGATCCGACCCGACGTCGTGATCGTCGGCAAGGCGCTCTCCGGCGGCCTCTACCCGGTCTCCGGCATCCTCGCGGACGACGAGGTGATGGGCGTCTTCCGCCCCGGCGACCACGGCTCGACGTACGGCGGCAACCCGGTGGCGGCGGCGGTCGCGCGCACGGCGCTGCGGGTGCTCGTCGAGGAGGGGATGGTCGAGAACTCGGCGCGCCTCGGCGCCTACTTCCTCGGACGCCTGCGCGCCCTCGCCTCGCCGCACGTCAAGGAGGTCCGCGGCCGCGGCCTCTGGATCGGCATCGAGCTCCACCCGGAGGCCGGCGGGGCGCGCCGCTTCTGCGAGCGCCTGCAGCAGCTGGGGCTGCTCTGCAAGGAGACCCACACGCACACGATCCGGATCGCGCCGCCGCTCACCATCCGCCAGGAGGAGATCGACTGGGCGATGGAGCGGCTTTCCGAGGTCCTCACCGCGCCCGTGCCGGCCGCGGTCTGAAGCGAGTCCGATCGCTGCCCCCCGGGGCGGTCGCCTGACCGGCGGCCGCCCCGTTCGCTTTCCGGCGCCCCCTGCCGAAGCCGCGCTACCAGGAGACGGGCAGGCGCAGCAGCCGCCCGGCGCGGTCCCGGTAGCGGAGATACCCCTCCCGGCGGCCGAACAGGTAGAGGTCGCGGAGCAGCTCCACGTCGTGGCGGCAATACGCCTCGACGAGATCGAGGCGCCCCTCCCGCACCCACTCGAGGCTCTGGAGGCCGTCGGCGCTCTTCTCGGCCCCGAGCGTCTCGCGCGCCAGGTGGTCGAGGCCGAGGCGGAAGCCGAGCTTCTCGTGCACGCTGTCGAGCAGGTCCAGGGTCGGGAGCGTGCGCGCGTACTCCTCCCCGGTGTAGCCGGCGAGCACCCGGTAGTCGAAGCGGCGGATGTTGAAGCCCACCACCAGGTCGGCCCCGCGGAGCGCCGCGACGAGGCCTCCGACCGCCTCCTCCCGGAAGCTCTCGAAGCGGTTCTCCTCGAGGTGGCAGACGACGGCCACCGCCACGCCCATCCGGTGGGCGTTGCCCCAGCCCCCGACCTCGGCCGCCGCGCGCTTCGTCTCGAGGTCGAAGAGCACCGTCCGCCGCACCCCTCCGTCGCGCTGCCGGGGGCTCCGCGTGGCCGGGATGGGATCCTCCGGCTCGGCGTCCTGAGGCTCGTCGACCCGAGCGCCTGGGGTCCCGGCCGGCGGCGGGGCGGGCGGCTCGTCGCGCACGCGGAGCGGCGGGGTCGGCGCCTCGGCATCCAGCCAGTGGGCGAGCGCCAGGCGCGCCCCCTCCTTGTCGAGCGGGCGGTTCCCGTTCCCGCACTTGGGCGACTGGATGCAGGCCGGGCAGCCCTCGGCGCAGGGGCAGGTGGCGAGCCGCTCGGCGACCCGCGCGAGCAGCTCGGGGAGCGCCGCGAAGCCCTGGCGGACCAGGCCGAGCCCGCCCGGGCGCCCCTCGTAGACGAACACCGCCGCGGAGCCCAGCTGGGGATGGAACGGCGTCGAGATCCCCCCGAGATCAGCGCGATCGCAGAGGACGAGCAGCGGCAGGAGCCCGATCGCCGCGTGCTCGGCGGCGTGGAGCGAGCCGCCGAGATGCCGGCCGGCCCGGCGCAGGAGGTCCTCGAGCTGCAGAGAGGCGAGCCAGATGAGCCCGTGCGCCTCGAACTCCACCGCCGGCAGCTCGAGCGCGCGCTGCTCGAGCACCTGTTGCGAGAAGAGCCGTTTGCGCTCGTAGCCCACGACCCGCTCGGTGATCCGCAACCGCGCGAGCGCCGCGCGGAGGCCCCCGCCCCCCCGCTCGGCGAGCAGCTCGAGCACCGCCGTCGACTTCTCCGAGAGGGCGGAGGTGAAGTGATCGACCTCCACCCGTCGCGCTGCCACCTCCCGCTCGCCGAGCCGCAGCTCCTCGACCTGCCACTGGCGCCCGGCGTGGAGGTAGATCGCCCCCGGGTGGCACTCGTGGAAGACGCGCACGCCGTCGATCGTCCCGATCGGCCGACCGCTCTCGAGGGCCACGATGCGGAACCCCTCGCCGGTGCCGCGCAGGTCCACGCCGCGGCGTGGAAGCAGGCCTTCGACCCGTTCCTAGAAA
>JAHDVN010000424.1 GCA_023384635.1 Thermoanaerobaculia bacterium | reverse complement strand
ACGGCGGCGGCAAGCTGGGCGTGCTGGTCGAGGTCAACTGCGAGACCGACTTCGTCGCCCGCACCCAGGATTTCCAGGATCTGATCCACGACATCGCCATGCACATCGCCGCCTCCGACCCCCGCTACGTGAGCCGCGAGGAGGTGCCGGCCGACGTGCTCGAGCGCGAGCGCGCGATCTACCGGGAGCAGGCCCTGGCCTCCGGCAAGCCGGCGGCGGTGGTGGAGAAGATGGTCGAGGGCAAGCTCGAGAAGTACTTCGCCGAGTCGGTGCTGGTCGAGCAGCCGTTCGTGAAGAACCCGGACCTCACGGTGGGCCAGCTGCTGGCCGAGAAGGTGGCGAAGATCGGCGAGAACATCAAGGTCCGCCGCTTCGTCCGCTTCAAGCTCGGCGAGGGTCTGGAGAAGCGGTCGCAGGACTTCGCCCAGGAAGTCGCGCAGGCGACGGCCGGCCACTGAGGCGGTCCGTGCCGGCCCCCCCCGCCTATCGCCGCATCCTGCTCAAGCTCTCCGGCGAGGCGCTCATGGGCGACCTCCCGTTCGGGATCGACGAGAGCGTCGTCGCGGCGGTGGCCGACGAGATCGCGTCGGTCCATGCCCTGGGCGTCGAGCTGGCGGTGGTGATCGGCGGGGGGAACATCATCCGCGGTCTGGCGGCCAGCCACCGCGGCCTCGACCGGGCCACCGGCGACTACATGGGGATGCTGGCCACGGTGATCAACGCCCTGGCCCTCCAGGACGCCCTCGAAAAGCGCTCGGTCGCCACCCGGGTGCAGACCGCGATCGAGATCCGGGCGGTGGCCGAGACCTTCATCCGCCGCCGGGCGATCCGGCACCTCGAGAAGGGCCGGGTGGTGATCTTCGCCGCCGGGACGGGCAACCCGTTCTTCACCACCGACAGCGCGGCGGCGCTCCGGGCCAACGAGATCCACGCGCAGATCCTGCTCAAGGGGACCCGTGTCGAGGGGGTCTTCACGGCCGACCCCCGGCGGGACAGCGCCGCCACCCTGCTCCGGGAGGTCACCTACCAGGAGGTGCTGGAGCGGAACCTCCGGGTGATGGACGCCGCGGCGATCAGCCTCTGTCGGGAGAACGGGCTCCCGATCGCCGTTTTCGACATGACGGTTCCGGGTAACATCGAGCGCGTGGTCCGGGGCGAGCCGGTCGGCTCGATCGTGCGGGCGCCGCGGACCGACGCCTAGCGCCGGGTTGCCGCAAGGCGCCTCAAGGGAGGATGGCGATGAAGGAGATCAACGACGCTGTCGAGCTGCAGATGAAGCAGGTCCTGGAGCACTTCCACGCCGAGCTCCGGCATCTGCGCACCGGTCGCGCCTCGCTCCAGCTGCTCGATCCGGTGATGGTCGACTACTTCGGCACCCCGACCCCGCTCCGCCAGGTGGCCACCCTCTCCGTGGTCGACGCGGCGATGCTGATGGCGCAGCCGTGGGACACCAGCCAGATCGCGGCCATCGACCGCGCGATCCGCAAGGCGGACCTCGGCCTGAACCCGACCAGCGACGGCAAGGTCCTGCGCATCCCGGTGCCGCCCCTCACCGAGGAGCGGCGCAAGGAGCTCGTGCGCAAGGCCCACGACTTCGCCGAGAACGCGCGCAACGGCGTGCGCCAGGCGCGCCGCGACGGCAACGAGCGGCTCAAGAAGAAGGAGAAGGACCACGAGATCGGCCAGGACGACGAGCGGCGCGGTCTCGACGAGGTCCAGAAGCTCCACGACCGTTTCATCGCCGAGATCCAGCAGGCCCTGGAGCACAAGGAGAAGGACATCCTCGCGGTCTGAGGCCGGGCGGCGCGGAGGCATCTCGACGATGCGCGGCCTGCAGGTCCTCGTCCCCGCCGGCGGCGCCGGGGAGCGGTTCGGCGGCCCGGAGCCCAAGCAGTTCACCGAGGTCGCCGGGCGCCCGGTGCTCCGGTGGACGCTCGAGCGGCTCCTCTCTCTCGATCCGGAGCACCTGGTGGTGGCCCTCCCTCCCGGCCGGGAGCTCCCCCTCGCAGAGTGGGGTCTTCCGGCCGACCGCGTCCTCTGGGTGCCGGGTGGCCCCACCCGACAGCTCTCGGTGGCGGCCTGCCTGGCCGCCCTCCCGCCCGGCGACGATCGCGAGCTGGTGGCGGTCCACGACGGGGCCCGTCCGGCGACGGCTCTCGAGGATCTGAGAAGCGTCGTCGCCGCCGCCGCACGGACCGGCGGCGCGGTCCTCGGGCGGCGGCTCTCGGACACGCTCAAGCGCCTCGACGGCGACCTCATCGCCGGGACCCTCGACCGGCAGGACCTCTTCCGCGCCGAGACCCCGCAGGTCTTCCGCCGCAGTCTCCTCGCCGCAGCGCTGGCGCGCGCCGCCGCCGGCGGGGTGGCCGCAACCGACGAGTCGGCGCTCGTCGAGCGCCTGGGCGGCGTCGAAATCGTCGCCGTGGAGGCCCGGCGCCCGAACCCGAAGCTCACGTTGGCCGGCGACCTCGGCCTCGTCGCCGGCCTGCTCGCCGGGGGTCCCGCGTGAGCTCGCCGGGACCGGGGGGCGGTGGCGTGCGCGTCGGCCTCGGGTACGACATCCACCGGCTGGTCCCGGGTCGGCCGCTCTTCCTGGGCGGCGAGCGCATCGACCACCCCCTCGGGCTCGAAGGGCACAGCGACGCCGACGTCCTCCTCCACGCCCTGGCCGATGCGATCCTCGGCGCGGCGGGGCTCGGCGACATCGGCGAGCACTTCCCCCCCGGGGAGGAGCGCTGGCGGGGGATCGCCGGCCTCGACCTGCTCGGGCGCGTGGTCGCGATGGCCCGCGGCGCCGGATGGCGGGTGGCGAGCTGCGATCTGGTCCTCCTGGCCGAGTCCCCGCGCTTGGCGCCGCACCGGACCGCGATCCGGGAGCGGATCGCCGGCGTGCTGGAGGTGTCACCGGGG
>JAHDVN010000423.1 GCA_023384635.1 Thermoanaerobaculia bacterium | reverse complement strand
CCAGCTCGACCAGGTGCGCAAGCTGGTCGACGACTCCCTCTGGTTCCAGCGCCTCGGCGACGTCGCCGAGGTCGACAAGGTCACCTACGTCGGCCCGCCGAACCCGCGCGGCGAGGAGACCTACGGCATCGCCAACGAGCGCCATCCGTTCAAGGTCCACCAGTACGTCTTCGTGCCGAAGGGGCTCGACCGGGCGCGGCGCCACCCGCTCGTCGTGCTGCCCCACGGCGGCGTGCACGGCGACTTCGGGACCTATCACGTCCACATCGTGCGCGAGATGGTCGCCAAGGGCTGGGTCGTGATCGCGCCCGAGTACCGCGGCTCGACCGGCTACGGGCGCGAGTTCCGCGAGGCGATCGACTACGGCGGACTCGAGGTGGACGACGTGGTAGCCGGCCGTGACTGGGCGGTGGAGACGCTGCCGTTCGTGGACGGAGATCGAACCGCGATCGTCGGCTGGAGCCACGGCGGGCTGATCGCGCTGCTCTCCGTCTTCCACCACCCGGAGAAGTTCGCGGCCGCCTACGCCGGGGTACCGGTCTCCGACCTGATCACCCGGCTGGGATACCTCACCGACGACTACAGGAAGCTCTTCTCCGCCGACTACCACATCGGCAAGAGCCCGAACGAGGCGGTCGACGAGTACCGGCGGCGCTCCCCGGTCTGGCACGCGGCGAAGCTCCGCACGCCGCTGCTCGTCCACACCACCACGAACGACCGGGATGTCAACGTCGTCGAGGTCGAGGGGCTGATCCGGGCGCTCCAGGCGGAAGGGAGGAGCTTCGAGCACAAGATCTACCGGGACGCGCCGGGCGGGCACAGCTTCAACCGCATCGACACGCCGCTCGCGCGCGAGTCGCGGGCCGAGATCTACCGCTTCCTGGAGCGGCACCTCGGGCGCTGAGGGCCCCCCGCTCAGCGCACGACCGGGACGAGCTTCCAGCCCCCTCCCGCGGCGAGCTCGCGGGCGGCGAAGACCCAGATCACGAGGCGCTTGCCGGCGAGACCGTCGCCGCGCCGGAGGAGGTTGACGCGCGCCGGCGTGCCCCCGGAGCCGCGCACCGCGACGAGGTCCACGGGAAAGCCCCAGGCTCCCGCGAGGTGGTCGGCGAGGCCGCCGCCGCGGGCGTGGAGCTCGGCGCCGGCGTGAAAGACCAGGGCGTGGCTGTCGCCGAGCAGCAGCACGGGGCTCTCCCGCCACGGGGCGAGGGGCTCGCCTCCGGGGTCCGAGAACGAGATCAGCTCCAGCCGCTCGGGCGCCGGCCGCGGCTCGGGCAGGAGGCGCCGCAGGTCGCCCTCGATCGCGAGCGGGCGGCGGGCGCTCCGCACCTCGCGGCGCGGCACCTCGGCGAGCCAGGCCGGGCGGCCGACCCGCCCGGCGATCGCCGCCGCCGCCACCGCGATCCCGCGCGGCGACCAGTGGGTGTCGGTGCGGCAGTAGAGGGGATCGCCCCCCTCGGCCTTCGCGGCGCGCAGCGCCGGCAGCAGGTCGAGCACCGGGACGCCGCGGCGCGCGAGCTCGGCGGCGAGCGCCGCGAGCGGCGCGCCGAGCTCCGCGGCCCCGGCCACGAGCCCCGCGGGCAGCAGCGGCTCCGGGTAGACGAGCGGCTTCGGCGGCACCGGGACGAGGAGCAGCTCCGCCCCGGCCTTGCGCACCTGGGAGGCGAAGTCGACGATCGCCGGCACCGGATCCGCCTCGCCCCCCGCCCCCGGCGAGAGCGAGGCGAGGTCGGGCGGCGCAAGCGCGCGCAGATCCGCGGGCAGGTAGAGCCAGCCGTCGCGCCCCGCCACCACCGCCTCGCCGCCGGCGAGCCGCTCCGCGAGCCAGGCCCGAGCCCCCTCTCCGCCCCGCGCCCCGCAGGCGAGCAGCGCTGCGAGCGGCAGCGCCGCCATCGCGATCCGCAGGTTCGCTCCTCTCATCGCACCTCCTCCGCCAGGAAGGCGGGCCAGGTCCACCACGCCTCCCCCGCCAGCTCGAAGCGCTGCACGGCGTCGTGCGCCCCGGCGACCTCCTCCCAGGGGCGCAGGCGCAGCTCGACCTCGCTCCCCGCCCGCAGCCGGGCGAGGGCGGTCGCCTCCCCGTCGCGGCGGACCCAGACGTAGACGACGGCCGGGCCGCCGGCGAGCTCCACCTCCAGCGCGCCGAGCGCTTCGCGATAGGGGGCGTCCCCCGCGGCGGAGGCCGGCGCCACGGCGCGGATCCGCCCGCTCGCCCAGGCCCCCTGCGGCGGCGGGCCGGCCGGCCCGTCGGTGCCGGACGGCAGGCGCTCGAGCCCGAGGAGCTCCCAGTCCCCCTGCGACAGCTCGCGCGTCGCGAACTGCCAGACCACCGCGCGCACCCCGGCGAGCGGCTCCTCGCCGCGGACGATCGCCCGCGCCAGCTCGGCGCGCGAGGCGTGCGCCCCGCCGGCGTTGCGCGCGATCCGGTCGACCGGCATCCCGAGCTCGCAGGCGAGCTGCTCGGCGAGGCCCGCCCCCTCGCCCCAACCGAGGTCGGCGGTGGCGAAGACGTTGGTGAAGCTGTCGCCGAGCAGGAGGACCGGCGCATCGCCGCGCGGTCGCCACGGTGTGCCGTCCGCGCGCACCACCCGCCGGACCGGGACCTCCTCGGGCGAGAAGACGGGAGCCCAGGCCGGCAGGCCGAGCAACGCGACACTGTCCCCGAGGCCGCTCACGCGCTCCTCGACCCGCTGCAACGCGAGGCCGGGGACGGGGAGCTCCGCGATCTCGCCGAGCCGCCGCGCGACCGCCGCCGCCACGGCCTCCATCGCCTCCGGGCGCCAATGGCTGTCGCCGAGGAGGTACGCCCGGCGCCCTGCCCGCGCCCAGGAGGCGAGGAGCGGCGCCGGATCGAGCAGCTCGACGCCCGCCGCCGCGAGCTCCCGGTACAGCGGAAGCTCCGACGGGTTGCGCA
>JAHDVN010000422.1 GCA_023384635.1 Thermoanaerobaculia bacterium | reverse complement strand
GCCGGCCACTGCTCGGCCACCTCGTGCCGCACCCCCTCGATGCGGAGAGCCTCGGCGCGCGGCAGCCCGGCGGCGCCCTCGGCGGCCCGCTCGGCCTCGGCGAGGGCCGCGGTCTGATAGCCGAGCTCGGTCCACGCCCTCGCCAGCGCCGCGCGAGCCGGGGCGAAGGCGGGCTCCGCCTCCGAGGCGCGGGCGAGCAGCTCGCGCGCCGCCGTCGCCTCGCGGCGCCGGAGGGCCGAGAGCCCCTCGGTGTAGAGGCGTGCCGCCTCGGCCGAGCGCGGCAGCGCCGCCCGGCGCGCCCCCTCCTCGACCGAGGAGAGCGGGTCGACTCCGAGCTGCTGGCGCAGCCTCGCCCCCGCCCGCCCGACGAGGTCGAAGAGCTCGATCTCGGTCCCCTCGACATCGAAGAGCGCCGCCTCGCCGCCGCGGGTGGGCTGCAGCCGCAGGTCGACGCGGAGGCGGTGCCCGGCCTCGGGGCCCAGGGCGCTGAAGCTGCCGAGCACCACGACGTCGGCGCCGAGCTGTTCGCGCACCCGGGCCAGCATCTCCGGAGCGAGGGCGTCCGGCTCGCCGAGCCCGAGATCGAGGCGCACCCGCGCCACGCTCTCGCCGCCGACCGCGCGCAGGTGGCCGCCGGCCGCCGCCTCGGTGGTGAGCATCTCGGCCAGCGCGCTCGAGAGCCACGCCGCCTCGGGGCGTCCCGTGAGGTTGCGGAAGCCGAGCACCGCCACCGCCTCGCGCACCCCGCGCCGCCCGCTCGCGCCGGGTCCGGCCTCCGGTCCGGTCCGGCGAGCCGTCCACCAGACCCCGGCCAGCGCGAGCAGCGCCACCAGCGCGGCGGCGCCCGCCGCGCTCCGCCGGCGCCACCGAGGCCGCCGTGACCGCGCGGGAGAGACCTTCCCTCCCGTGAGGGCGATCTCCACCTCGCCCGCCGAGCGGAACCGCTCCGCCGGGTCGCGCGCGAGGCAGCGGAGGATCGTGCGCTCCCAGAGCGGGTCGAGGCCGGGGCGCAGCAGGCTCGGCCGCGGCGGCTCCTCGCGCAGCCGCCGCACCGCCGCCGAGAGCGGCGAGGCGCCGGGGAACGGCAGGGCGCCGGTGACCATCTCGTAGAGGATCACTCCGAGCGAGTAGAGATCCGAGGCGGGCCCGGCGGGCTGTCCCTCGACCTGCTCCGGCGACATGTAGGCCGGCGTGCCGAGCACGCCGCCGGTGACGGTGAGGGTGAGGGCGTCGGGCGCCGCCGCCGCCCCCTCGAGGGCTCGCGCGAGGCCGAAGTCGGTGACCACCGCCCGCGTCCCCTCCGGGCCCTCCTCGAGCAGGACGTTGGCGCACTTCAGGTCGCGGTGGACGACCCCGGCGGCGTGGGCGGCGTCGAGCGCCGCCGCCAGCTGGCAGACGACCGGGAGCGCCTCGCCGGGGTCGAAGGCGCCCCGCCCGCGCAGGCGGGCCGCCAGCGTCTCGCCGCGCACCAGCTCCATCGAGAGGAAGAGCCGCCCCGCCCCGGCCTCCTCCCCGCTCCTCTCCCCGCTCTTCTCGCGGTCGGGGCGGTGGACGCCGAGGTCGAAGATCCGGCAGACGTTCGGGTGGGTGACCCGGCGCGCGAGCAGGACCTCGCGCCGGAAGCGCGCCGCCAGGTCGCCGCCCTCCGCCGCCGAAGGGCGCAGCAGCTTGATCGCGACCGGCGCCCCGAGCTCGAGGTCCTCGGCCTCGTAGACCTCGCCCATCGCCCCGGCGCCGAGCGGCGCGACGACCCGGTAGCGGCCGGCGACCAGCTCGCCGGGCTCGAGCTCACCGCGTTCGGGCCGGGCCTTCTCCACGCTCTCTCCCCGAGGGGTCGTCCGGGCGGAGCATATCCGGGCCGCCCGCGCGCTCGAGCTCGCGCTGCGTGTTCACTCCCCGCCACGCGGGGCGCCAGCGAGGCGGGAGCCACGGGGTGGCGACACCCTGCCACCCGGCCAGCTCCTGCAGGCTGGCGCGGCCGCGGGCGATCTGCTGCAGCGCGGGTCCGGCGGCCGCCTCGTAGATGCCCGCGAACGGCTCGATCCGCCCCGGCGCGCGGCGCGGGAGGACGGCGAGATCTCCCTCGCCCCGCCGCGCCACGAGCCACGCGACCGCCTCGGCGGTGAGCCAGGGCTGGTCGCAGGCGGCGAGGAGCCAGCCGCCGCCGGGCCGCGCGCCGAGCGCCGCGAGCACGCCGGCGAGCGGCCCGCGGACCCCGGGGAGATCGGCGAGGCGGGGGAGCGCCGAGAGCGCGGGCGAGACCTCGCCGTCGCCGAGCAGGCAGAGCACCTCGACGTGGGGCGCGAGAGCCGCGGCGACGATCTCGCCGAGCGGGCGGCCCCCGATCGCGAGCAGCTGCTTCGGCGCTCCCATCCGCCGGCTCGCGCCGCCGACGAGAAGGCCGCCCCAGAGCGGTGTGGAGAGATCCACGCCGCTCCTCCGGGCCTGTCCTCCCGCTCGGTGTATCCTCACCCGACCGCCCGCGCCACGGGCCTCCGGACGCTCGAACCGACTTCTGCACGCACCGCGCGAACGTACCATGCGAGACCTCTCCCACCGCCGCCGCTCCCGGGTTCCCCGGCTGCTCGTCCTGCTGCTCGCCCTGCTCGCGCTGGCGGGGGTGGCGGCGCTCGCCGCCGCCGCGCTGCGCTCCGGCCCCGCGCCCCGGATCGAGATCGTCCCGGCCCTCCCCGCCATCGGCCAGCGGACGCCGATCGCGGTCACGGTCGCGGAGCCGTCGCGCGGCCTCGCGGGCGTCACGGTCGAGCTCGTCCAGGGGGAGAGGCGGTACCGGCTCGCCGAGCAGCGCTTCGCGCCGCGCCCCGCCTGGGCCCTCTGGGGGAACCGGACCCCACGCCTGGAGCTCGCGCTCGCGGCCGGCCGGGAGCTCCAGGCCGACCTCACGGCCGGCGAGGCGACGGT
>JAHDVN010000421.1 GCA_023384635.1 Thermoanaerobaculia bacterium | reverse complement strand
CGACACCGCGAGCGCCCTGGCGCTCGCCTGCGGCGCGGCGGCTCTCCTGGGTCTCTGGCAACCGGCGATGGACACTCTCGCGGTCGTCGCCTTCGCGGTCTGCGTCCTCTTCCTGCTCGCCGGCGTGCGCGCGCTGGCCGCCGGGTTCGCTCCGGCGCGCATCTTCCTGTTCGCCTGCGGGGCGCTGCTGGCGGGCACCATGGCGTACGTGCTCGCCTACTTCGGCCTGCTGCCGAGCGTCTTCCTGACGCGCTACGGGGCGCAGATCGGCTCGGCGCTCGAGATGGTCCTCCTCGCCTTCGCGCTCGGCAGCCGGATCCGCGCCCTCGAGGACGAGCAGCGAACGGCCGAGATCTCCTACCTCTCCCGGCTGGAGGCGGAGGTGCACGAGCGCACGGCGAGCCTGGCGGCGGAGAAGGCGCGGGCCGACGAGGCGCGCGGCGAGGCCGAGCGGGCGAACGAGGCGCTGGTGGAGGCGAACCGCCTGCTCGAGCAGATGAGCCTGGCCGACGACCTCACGGGGCTCGCCAACCGGCGCCGCCTCGACGCGGCCCTCGACGCGGAGTGGCGGCGGGCGCGGCGGCAGCGGTCGCCGCTCGCCCTCGTCGTGGTCGACGTCGACAACTTCAAGGCGTACAACGACCGCTACGGGCACGCCGCCGGCGACTCGGCGCTGCGGGAGGTCGGCCGGGTCCTGGCGGCCGGCTGCCGGCGCGCCGGGGACGTCGCGGCGCGCTACGGCGGCGAGGAGTTCGTGCTCCTGCTGCCGGCGACCGACCTCGCGGCGGCGACCGAGCTCGCGGAGTCGGTGCGGCGCGAGGTGAGGACGCTCACGATCGAGCACCGGGGTGGCGGCCTCGCCGGCGTGCTCACGATCAGCGCCGGAGTGGCGGCCACGTTACCGCCGACCGACGACGGCGCACGCGAGCTGATGGCGGCCGCGGACGCGGCGCTCTACGCCGCCAAGGAGGCGGGTCGCAACCGGGTGGTGGCGGTCCCCGTCCCCAGGCGTTGACCTCCGGACCTCCGGAGCCGGCGCCTCAGCGGGGGGCGCGCTCCTCGAAGACGCGGCAGAGGTTCACGATCACCTCCACCGCCTTCTCCATGTCCTGGACCGAGACCCACTCCAGGCGGGAGTGGAAGTTGTGCTCGCCGGCGAAGATGTTCGGCGTCGGCAGGCCCATGAAGCAGAGGCGGGAGCCGTCGGTGCCGCCGCGGATCGGCCGCTCGCGCACCGGGAGGCCGGCGCGGCGGACCGCCTCGCGTGCGTTCTCGACCACCTCCGGGTGCCGGTCGAGCACCTCGCGCATGTTGCGGTAGCTCTCGTCGACCTTGACCTCGAGCGAGGCGCCCGGCCAGCCGGCGACGGTCTGCTCCGCCAGCTCGATCAGGAACCGCTCCTTCTCGGCCAGTGCCGGAGCGTGGAAGTCGCGGATCAGGAGCTTCACCGAGGTGCGCTCCACGGAGGCGTTCACGACGTAGGGATGGACGTACCCCTCGTAGCCCTCGGTGGTCTCCGGCGACATCCCCTCGCGCGGCAGCCGGCCGATGAAGTCGGCGGCGATCTTGATCGAGTTGAGGAGGCGCCCCTTGCCGTAGCCGGGATGGGTGTTGAAGCCCTGGAAGGTGAGCGTGAGGCTGTCGGCCGAGAAGCTCTCCATCTCGACCTCGCCCAGGGTCTCCCCGTCCATCGTGTAGGCGCAGGCGGCGCCGAAGGCGGCGACGTCGAAGTGCTCGGTGCCGCGGCCGACCTCCTCGTCCGGCGTGAAGGCGATCCGCACCTTCCCGTGCGGGATCTCGGGATGCGCCACCAGCCAGGCCGCGGCGGTGACGATCTCCGCCACCCCGGCCTTGTTGTCGGCCCCGAGGAGGGTGGTGCCGGAGGCGGTCACGATGTCGTTGCCGACCTGCTCGGCGAGGTGCGGATTGTCGGCGAAGCGGAGCACCGCCGTGGGATCGTCGGGGAGGACCAGGTCCTGGCCGCGGTAGTCCCGGTGGACGATCGGCTTCACCCCGGCCCCCGGCATCTCCGGCGAGGTGTCGACGTGGGCGACGAAGCCGATCACCGGGACCTCGGTCTTCGGACTCGTGGCCGGGATCGTCGCGGTGACGTAGCCCCACTCGTCGATCGCGGCGTCGGCGAGGCCGATCGCCTTGAGCTCCTCGACCAGCGGCCGCAGGAGATCGAACTGCTTCTCCGTCGAGGGGTAGCTCTCCGCCTCCTCGCTCGACTGGGTGTCGATCTGCACGTAGCGCAGGAAGCGCTCCAGAACCTGATCGCGGATCTCGCTCATCGCTCCTCCGGGGGAAGAAGGGGGGCGCGCGCCGGCGGCGCACACCCGCTCCGTTTCGAAAAATGCTATCAGGCGAGCGGGCCGACCTCGCGCTCGACCTCCTCGAGCACCTCGCAGGAGCGCACCAACTCCCGCATCCGGGTGTGGTCGGGGTAGAGGGGCCGGTCGACGTCGAGATGCTCGACGTGTCGGCGCACCACCCGCCGGGCCGCCTGCACGCCCGCGCCGGGGGTGAACTCCCGGAAGTCGAGCGCCTGCGCCGCCGCCATCATCTCGATGCCGAGCACGCCGCGGGCGTTCTCGAGGATCTGCCCGTTCTTGATCGCCGTGTTCATCCCCATCGACACGAAGTCCTCCTGGTCGGCGGCGGCGGGGATCGACTGGATCGAGGCGGGCATCGAGAGGATCCGCTGCTCGACGATCAGCGAGTCGGCGGTGTACTGCGAGAGCATGAGGCCGGAGAACATCCCCGCCCCCTTGGTCAGGAAGGCCGGCAGGCCGACCGAGAGCGCGGGGTGGTTCAGGCGGTTGAGGCGCCGCTCGGAGAGCACCGAGACCATCGTCACCGCCGCCCCGACCATGTCCATCGGCAGCGAGACCGGCGTGCCCTGGAAGTTGGCGCCGGTCAGGGTCAGGCGCTCCTCGG
>JAHDVN010000420.1 GCA_023384635.1 Thermoanaerobaculia bacterium | reverse complement strand
CGGGCCTCGGAAGGACCACCTCGAACCGCCCATCCGGGTCCGACTCGACCGGCACCCTCTCCTCCCCGAAGCGGCCCCCGAACCAGAGCTTCGCGGCGAACGGCCGCCGGCCGATCCGAAGCTCGCCCGCAACGCGTACCAGCGCGAGCTCGATCTGCAGCCACTCGCGTCCTGGGAGGAGCTCGGTCTCCTCCCAGGCCAGAACGCCTCCGCCGGGCGCCCGCACGCGCACCTCGTACGCTCCGGCGGCGAGCGGCCCGGAGCGCCACCGTCCCTCCTCGTCGGCGATCCCGTCGGCGATCTGCTCGAGACCACCGGAGCGCTCGCCGAGGAGATCCAGCCTCCAGGGGGAGCCGTCCGGCGCGTTCGGCGGCGCGATCTCCACCGACAGGCGGAGGGGCGGGCCAAGCACGATGGGCCCGACGCGCACTCGCGGCTCGCCGCCGTCGAGCTCCACGACCAGTGCCGCCGGCTCGCAGCCGGGATGCGTGGCGACGAGCTCGAAGAGGCCGACCGGCAGCGCCTCGATCTCGAAGTGACCGCCGCCGTCGACCGGCACCTCCTGCACGAGATGGCGGCGGGAGAGATCCGGCGACAGGCTCCCGCTCGGGATGCTCCTCCGGGCCGGCTGGACCCGCACTCGTGCCCCCGAGAGATCGAGCGGCGACAAGCTCCCGCTCGGGATGCTCCTCCGGGCCGGCTGGACCCGAACTCGTTTCCCCGACGGATCGAGCTCGGCGGTCTCGACCAGAACTTGCCCGGCGAGCGCGATGCCGCGAAAGAGCTCGTGGCGGCCGAGGTCGGTGCTCGCGCCCGCGGGGGCGAGGGGCCGTTCGCCGAGGCGGATCGGGACGAAGCCCTCGGCGCGGAGCACGACCTCCCACCGCCCCGCCGGAACCGCGCAGACCATCTCCCCGGCGGACACCACCGGGCAGGCGATGGAGGCCCCGTCGAGCGGCATCTCCTCTGCGGCCACATCCTCCGGCCGGGTGACCTCGAGCCGGACCTGCGCCGGCGGCCGCTCCCCCCGCGGTGGCACCAGCTCCGACCGCACCGACAGCGTGGGCCAGAGCCGCAGCGCGACCGCGGCGCCGGGTTCGCGCACCTCGATCCGCGGCGACCAGAACCCCTCGGCCCACGCCTGGATCCGCCACGGCGCGCCACCCGCCGCCGCCACCGCGATCTCCGGTCCCGCGCCCGGAGCGATGCGGGTCCACGCCGGCCGCAAGTCCGACCCGAGCACCTCGACGTCGACCTCGCCCATCGCCCCCCCGCGCTCCAAGTGGAGCGCGAGCTGGCGCTCCGCACCGGGCGGCCCGCCCGCGCGCAGGCGCTCCAGAATCGCATCGAGGCTCCCTGCCGACTCGAGCGCCTCGTCCGTTCGAGCCACCCCCGCGGTGAGGAGCGAGGGCGCTCCCTCGTGCTCGATCACGAAGGCCGAAGTGCCGGGCCAGAGCTCGCTCAGCTCTCGACCCGGTTCCGGCCGCAGCGATCCGTACGTCACGAGCAGCAGGCGGTCTCCGAGCTCCGGCAGCGGGTCGAGGCGAGTGTCGTGGCTGCAGAACGGATGGCCGGCGAACTCGAAGCGGCCCGCCGGGACAGCGAACCCGAGGCCCTGCGAGGTGTCGTCACGCTCCAGCCGGGGGGCGCCCGCGAGGACCTCTTCGATCTCGATCCAGACGGCGGTCGCAGCCTCACCGCGGAGGAAGCCGGACTCTCGCTCGCGAACCGTCCCGACGACGGCCGTCGTCGCGATGGCGACAAAATCGTCGAAGGTCTCCGGGAATGTCCTGAGGCCCCAGGGCGGGTCGTCGGGCCGATGAATGAGATTCCCGATGCACGGCCTGGAATCGCCGCGGCCTCGGGCCTCGAGCCATCGTTCGACCATCCACGAGGTGCGATAGGGCAGAGCCCGGAGGTCGTCCGTGCCGTCGCCGGCGCGGGCGCCGCGCAGGGAGATCCACACCCACTCCGGGCCAGGCCCACCGTCGGTGTCGGGCAGTCTGGCCGGGAGCCCGCTCCCCGCGGGCTCCACCGGGCCGGAGACGCCCGCGACCGAAGAGGGTGCAAGAAGAAGCAGCGCGACGAGTGGTAGCGCACGCAGACTCGGTCTCACCTGGCACCTCCGTTCCGTCCCGCGCCGCCTCACGCGCACCCGCCCGCGCCCGCCGCCACTTCGCCTGCCACGGCAGTCACCCGGCGATCGTACCCGGATCCGGGATCGGGCCGAAGACCTCTTCCCCTACCCAGCAAGCCTCTTCCTCCCACGGGCAGAGAGAGGGAGAGAGAGAGAGAGGAACCTGGGCAGGGAAGAGGCGGCGGCGAGGGCGCGAAGGCTCAGCCCGTGGGATCGAGGACGGGCAGGCGCTCGCGCCTCGCTGCGGCCGGCAGAGTGAGGTTCGAGGCGACGCAGCGAGCCTCGGTGGCGAGCTCGGCGCGCAGCGCGAGCGCCGAGGCGAGGTGCGTTGGCTTCCATCGTGTCCACGCGGGCATCGCAGCCGGATCCGCAGCCCGGCTGAAGCTCCTGCCGCCGCTCGCTCACCCCGGCGGTCGATCCCTTGCCGGGGCTCGTCCAGCGACAACGACGTCTGGGTAGAGAAGGGAGGGCGGGCGGCGCCGACGAGAAGCGAGAGCTTCACGCCGGCGCGGAACCCCGGTTGCACCTCGGCCCGCGGAGCGAGACCCGGGCCGAGCTCCCGCGAGCCGCCGCGCTCCCATCCCCTACCCAGCACGTCTTTCACTTCCCTTCCACGGGCGAGCACGGCGTCCACTGAAAGGACACGCCCGCGGTCTCGTGGGTGCCTGCTCCTCGGGGGCTGGTCTCACCCAGGAATCGTCGAGACGGCCGGGATGGCGAGGAGGCCTTGCGGCGACTACCGGCCCGAGACCGC
>JAHDVN010000419.1 GCA_023384635.1 Thermoanaerobaculia bacterium | reverse complement strand
CGGCCGGCTCGTGCGCTCGACCGAGCCGAGCCCGTTCGGCGAGCTCGTACTGGAGCAGGCCGACGAGGCCGCGGTGCGCGCTGTCGCGGGGAGCGTGGCGCCGGCCGAGCTCTTCGCGGCCACCCTCCGGCGCGCCAACCTCCGTCTCTCGCCGGCCCGCGAGACCGAGCGGCTGGTGGTCCGGCTGGAGCTGGACGACCCGCGCCTCACCTGGCCGCCGCTCGGCGGCGGGAGCCAGCGGCTGCTGCGCGCCGAGGGCGCCGTCCGCCGGGTCGAGGTGCTGCGGCCGCCGCCGCCGGCCGCGCCCGCGAGCGCTTCCGCCGCCGGGGCTGACCCCGAGCTCGCCGCGCTGCTCGCCCCGGGGCCGCTCGTCGAGTCGGCGCACCCGGAGATCGTCCGCCTGGCCGGCGAGGTCGCGGGGGGCGAGCCCGACCCGTACCGCCGCGCCCTCGCCCTCGCCGCCTGGGTCCACGGCGCCCTCGCCTTCGACCCGGGGATCGTGCTCGCGCCCGCCTCGGAGCTGGCGCGCGCGCGGCGCGGCACCTGCGCCGGCCACGCCGTGCTGCTCGCGGCGCTGGCCCGCGCCAGCGGCATTCCGGCCCGCTTCGTCGCCGGGCTCGCGCACACCGGCGGGGTCTGGGCCGGCCACGCCTGGGTGGAGCTCCACCTCGGCGGCGCCTGGCTGCCCTTCGACTCCGCCCTCTACCGCGCGGGGCCGGCCGACGCGGCGCGGGTCGCGCTCGCCCGCGACGGCCTCGGCTCCGGTTTCGCCCCGGTACTCCTCGGCGGGCTGCAGCTCGTCGGCCGGCTCGCGGTCGAGATCGAGGAGGCGACGGTGGGCGGGCGCGAGCTGCGAGCCGAGCCGGGGGCGCCCCCCGGGTCGGCCGCGGGCGACCGCTACCGCAACCCCGGCCTCGGCCTCTCGCTCGCGCTCCCCGCCGGCTGGCGCCTCGAGCGGGCCGACGCGCTCTGGCCCGAGAGCCTCGTCGTCTCGCTCGCCGGGCCCGGCGGGGCGCGGGCGGAGCTGCGGGAAGAGGAGACTGGCGGCGTGGTGGACGCCTGGCGGCACGCCCGCGAGCGGCTCACCGCGGCGGGCGCGGCGCCCTCCGCGGCGGACGCCGGGCCGCCGCGCTCGCTCGGCGGACGCCCCGGCCTCCTCGGCCGTGGACGCCGGGCGGCGGGGGCCGCCTGGGCCGACCGGAGCGCCCTCCAACTCCTCGTGGTCACGGGACCGGCCCCCCGCGCCGACCTCGCCGCGCTCCTCGCCGGCCTCGCCTGGGAGCCGCGGCCGGACGCGGCGCGCTGAAGCGCGCTTGCGGCGCCGCACCGATTCCTGCACCATTTCACTCACCCCGGCCGGCCGGAGGGGAGATCCCCGATGTCGATCCGCAGCGCCCTCGTCCTCGCCCTCGCCGCCGCCGTCCTCGCCACCGCCCTGATCCTCGGGGCGCTCGAGCTCCAGAGCATCCAGCGCAGCGTGCTCCGCGAGGCGCAGGCGCGGGTCGACCACGGCCTGCGCTCGCTCGCGAGCTACTACGAGCAGCGCCTCGCCGCCACCGCCGACCTGCTCGAGGCCGAGGCGCGGGCGGCCGGGATCGGGGTTGCCAGCGCCCCCGACGACCTCGCGCGCCTGCGCCGGGAGGTCGGCCTCACGCTCCTGAACCTCTGCGACCTCGAGGGCCGTCCGCTCGCCGGCAGCCACGCCCCCGGCGCCGGCCCGGTGCCGGTCGCCGCCGACCCGGTGCTCCGCCGGGCGCTCGGCGGCGCGCCCTCCTGGGGGACGCGCCGGCTCGACGCCGCGCGCCTCGCCCTGGAGGGAGGGCCCGCGCTGCCCGCCGCGCTCGCCGTGGCGGGCCACGGCGAGGGGGAGAGCGGCACCGCCGAGGCGCTCTTCTGGTGGCTCGCGGTGCCCGTGCGCGACGCGGGCGGCCGGGTGGTCGCCCTCCTCTACGGCGGCCGCGCCCTCAACCACGACCACGCCCTGGTCGACGAGCTGCGCGACTTCGCATTCGGCGACGAGAGCTACGAGGGCAAGCCCACCGCCACCGTGACTCTCTTCCTCGAAGGGGTCCGGGTGGCGACCAACGTGCTCGGCCCCGACCGCCGCCGGGCGGTCGGCACGCGGGTCTCGCAGTCCGTCGAGCGGCAGGTTCTCGACGACGGCCGCCCCTGGTCGGGGCGCGCCTGGGTGGTGGACTCCTGGTACCTCTCCGCCTACGCCCCGCTCCGCGACCCGGACGGCGAGACGGTGGGCCTGCTCTTCGCCGGCCTGCTCGAGGAGCCGTTCACCGACCTGCGCCGGCAGCTGGTGCTGCGCTCGGGGGCGACCGCCGCACTCCTCATCCTCCTCTCGCTGGCCCTCGCGGCCCTGCTCGTCAGCCGCATCACCCGCCCGCTCGGGGCGCTCGGCCAGGCCGCGCACCGCATCGCCCAGGGGGAGTGGAACGAGCCGGTCTCCGAGCGCTCGGCCTTCTCCGAGATCCACGACCTCGGCGACGCCTTCCACCGGATGCAGGAGACGATCGCCGAGCGCGACCGCCGGCTGCGCGAGCAGAACGCCGAGCTCGCGGCGACCAACGCCCGGCTCGCGGAGACCAACGCCAACTACATGGAGATGCTCGGCTTCGTCACCCACGAGCTGAAGAGCCCGACGGCGGCGGTGCAGATGCTCATCGACGGCCTCGTCTCCGTTCACGGCGAGAAGATGCCGGAGGAGGTCTCCGGACCGCTCGTGCGCATCCAGCGCAACTGCGAGGAGATGCAGGACATGATCCGCGACTACCTCGACCTCTCGCGCGCCGAGCGCGGCGAGCTCGAGGTCCACCCGGCGCGGATCGACCTCCTGCACGACGTCGTCGAGCCCTCGGCCGCCATGACCCGCGCCCTCTTCTCGTCGCGCCAGATCGCGCTCGCGGTCGACTGTCCCGAGGGGATCGCCCTCGACGCC
>JAHDVN010000418.1 GCA_023384635.1 Thermoanaerobaculia bacterium | reverse complement strand
CCAGGAGCTCGCGGGTCTCGGACGGCTCGGCCAGATGGGTCGGTCTCGCCCAATGCAGGGCGGCGGCGAAGGCCGCGGGGGCGGGCTCGGCGGCGAGCGCCGCCTCGGCGCGCAGGGTCCACACCACCAGCGCGCGATCCTCCGGCGCCGCGCAGGCCCGGGCGCGCAGGAGAACGGGGCGCCCCTCCCGTCGGTGCCGGGCCGCCGTCTCCGGCTGCGTCGTTCGCCGCCCGCCCCGGTGCGGCGCCGGGAGGAGCTGCCGCTCCGCCTCCGAGCCCGCTTCCCGCCTCTCGAGCAGGAAGGCGGTCCGCTCCGGCCGCGGGCCCCCGGCCGTGTGCAGCCGGAACGGCGCCGCCGGCCCGCCGATGACCGGCCTGAGGCCGGCCCCGAGCGCGGCGAGCCAGGCGAGCACGCCCCCTGGCGACGCCTCCGGCGCGATCTCGAGCGGCGTTCCGGCGGCGAGGCCCGCCGCGAGCAGGCCGGCGGCGACGCCTGCGACCGCGGACTCCGCCCGCGCCCACGACCACCAGCGCCAGTCGAGGCCGTCCGGGGCGAAGAGCCAGGGCTGCGCCGGGCTCTCTGCGGCCCGCCGCGAGAGCAGGGAGAGGAGCTCGCCCCCCTCGGCCTCAGGGATCGCCACGCCGCCCGTCAGCCGGCCGCCTGCCGCAGCGCCTCGGAGACCTTCTGCTCGATCAGGCCCCGCATCATGGACGCCGGCGGCCGCAGCGCGGCGCGGCCGACCAGCACGCCGTCCGCCAGGCGGATCGTCCCCTCGGCTCCCGGGCCGGAGAGGTGCAGGACGTCCTCCTCCCAACGGCGCGCGAGCAGGCCGCCCGGGAAGTGGAGGTGCAGGGCCTCGTCGAGCGCGCGGCGCAACTCGGGCATCCGGCGCTCGGTGGGAATCTCGATCACCAGCTCGCTCATGGCGCGGAAGCTAGCACAGCGCCGGGGGCCCGGCACGCTTCCTGCTAGAGTGAAAGACGATGCGCCGGCCTGTCGCCGTCTTCGCCCTCTTCCTCCTTCTCGCAGGTGCCGGAGGGGCGGCCGAGTCGCCCCCCGCGGCCGCCGACGAGGAGATGTTCTTCAAGAGCCTGGAAGCGGCGGCGAAGGCGCTCGAGCAGTACGGCGCCCCCGACGACGAGGCGCTGCTCGCCCGCGTGAACGCGATCGGCTACCGGGTGGCGCGGCAGACCGGCTTCGACAAGTACCCGTTCAGCTTCTATCTGATCAACCTGCCCGAGCCGAACGCCTTCGCGCTGCCCGGAGGCCAGATCTTCATCACTCGCGGGATGCTCGACATCGGGCTTTCCGACGATGCCCTCGCCGCCCTGCTCGGCCACGAGATCGGTCACGTGGTGCGGGAGCACGGCGTGCGGATGCAACGCCGGGCCACGCTGCTCAACATCCTGAGCCAGGCGGTGCTGGTGGGCGTCATGCTGCAGGCGAACCGCTCCGGCCCGGACGTCCCGGCGGTGCCGGACCCGTACGGCCTGGAGCGCCGCAGCCGCGGCGGCGACCTCGTCCAGGGGGCTTACGCGGCGAGCATGATCGTCGGCGAGCTCCTGCTGCGCAGCTACAGCCGCGAGTTCGAGGACGAGGCCGACGAGGAGGGGCAGCGAATGGCCGCGGCCGCCGGCTTCGACCCGGAGGGCACCCGCAAGCTCATGGAGCAGCTCGCGAGCCGGCTCCCGCAGTCGCGCGAGTACGGCTACTGGCGCACCCACCCGTTCTTCGACGACCGGGTCAACGCCGCCAGGGCGCGGGGCGTCGAGTTGCGCCGGCTGGAGCCGGGCCCCGACGGCGAGTTCCGCCAGCGCAACCAGGCGCGGCTCCTCGCGCTCGCCGCCTCGCCGAAGGCCACGCCGGAGGTCCTCGGCCTCGTCAAGCAGGCGGCGCTCTCCGCGTGGCCGGTCGGACCGCCCGCCGAGGAGCTGCGGCGCGAGCGGCTGCACGCGCGGCGCGACGCCGAGCTCGAGAAGCCGCGCCTCGCCCGCCGCTACGGGGAGGTCGTCGCCGCCTACACGCAGCAGCACGGCCTGGTCGCCTCGCTCACCCCCGACTCGCCGTTCCTCGCCGAGATCGAGCGCGAGCGGGAGGCGCTCGAACGGGAGGCCGCCGAGGTCTACCCGCAGGCGCTCGAGGTCTGGAAGTCCGGGGTCTACGAGCTGCCGTTCCTCGAGACCTTCCTCGCGAACTACCCGGGCGCCGAGGTCTCCCCGGCGGTGGCGCTCACCCTCGGCGAAGCGTACGGGCGCCTCGGGAGGCAGACCGAGGCGGTCGCCAAGCTGCTCCGCGCCCGCGAGCTCGCGGCCGGACAGGAGATCGCGAACCGGGCCGGCGAGCTGCTCGCCCGGCTGGTGCCGCGCCTCGACCGGCTGGCGGCGCTCGGCGAGCTCACCGGCGAGGAGGTCGAGCCGGAGCTGCGCGCGGCCGCCGAAAGCCGGCTCGACGAGCTCGCCGGCAGCTACGCCGACATCGCGGACGGCGCCGAGTACCTGCGCCGTTTCCCCTCCGCGCGCCTCGAGGCGAAGGTCCGCGAGCGGCTCGACCTCCTGGCGATGAACCTCTACGGTGAGGTCGTCCTCTACCAGGGGATCGGCGACAGCCTGCGCGCCCTGGACCGGATCCAGAAGATCCTCGCCCACGCCCCCGCCTCCCCCGCCGCCGACCGGCTGCGGGAGAAGATCGTCATCGACAGCTGAGCTCGGCGCCCGGCCGCTGACTCAGCCGGCGGCCGGCTCGAAGGGGTCGGTCAGCTCCTCGCTGCGCAGCCCGCCGCGGGCGCGGTCCACGAGCTCGTCGAGCTGGTCGAGCGCGAGGTGGAGGAAGTCGCGGGTCGAGAGGATCCCCACCGGCCGCCCCTCGGAGTCGACCACCGGGAGGTGCCGCACGTCGCGCGCCCGGACCAGCCGTGCGCACTCGCCGACCGGGGTCGCGGCCGTCACGGTGACCGGGTCGCGGGTC
>JAHDVN010000417.1 GCA_023384635.1 Thermoanaerobaculia bacterium | reverse complement strand
CTGCCGGATCGGCGGCGGCACGCCGTGGCGGCGCCCGCGCGCTGGCTCGCGCGCCCGCGCGGGCCCGTGGGGGCGCGGGCGGGCGCGGCGCAGCTCCTCGCCGAGCTCGGCGAGCGCCTCTCGGTGCTCGAGCGGGTGGGGCTCGAGTACCTCGAGCTCGACCGCCAAGCTCGCACCCTCTCCGGCGGCGAGGCGCAGCGGATCCACCTCGCGGCGGCGCTCGGCTCCGGCCTGACGCGCACCCTCTACGTGCTCGACGAGCCGACGGTGGGGCTCCACCCGTCGGACAGCGGCCGGCTCCTGGCGCTGCTGCGCGACCTCGCGGCGCGCGGCAACACGGTGCTCGCGGTCGAGCACGACCCGGCCCTCATCGCGGGGGCCGACCACCTGATCGACCTGGGGCCGCTGGCCGGCGAGCAGGGCGGGGAGCTGGTGGTCGAGGGGCCGCTCGACACCGTGCTCGCCCACCCCGAGTCGCTCACCGCGCAGTTCCTGCGCCGCCGCGCCTCGCCCGTGGCGCGCAGCCACCTGGCGCGCTACCGGCGGGAGCGGGGGCGCGCCAGCCGCGCCGAGGAGCTGCGGCAGCTGCCGGCGGTCGAGATCCGCGGCGCCCGCGCCAACAACCTGCGGGGGATCGACGTCGCCTTCCCGCTCGGGGCGCTGGTGGCGGTCACCGGGGTCTCGGGCTCGGGCAAGTCGACGCTGGTCGAGAACGTGCTGTGGGCGAATTTCCAACGCCGGCGCGGCGTGGTGGAGGTGGAGCCCGGTGCCTGCGACGCCCTCCTCGGTCTCGAGCGGGTGAGCGACGTGACGCTGGTCGACCAGAGCCCGCTCGGCCGCTCCAGCCGCTCCAACCCGGCCACCCTGACCAAGGCGTACGACGACATCCGCCGCCTCTTCGCCCACAGCGAGGAGGCGCGGCGGCGGCGGGTCACCCCGTCGCACTTCTCCTTCAACGTCGAGGGGGGGCGCTGCCCGGAGTGCCTCGGCACCGGCGTGCAGGAGGTCGACATGCAGTTCATGGCGCCGGTGACGGTGACCTGCGACCTCTGCCAGGGGCGCCGCTTCCGCCGCGACGTGCTGGCGATCTCCTACGCCGGCCGGGACATCGCCGAGACGCTGGAGCTCACCGTCGACGCCGCGCTCGCCGCCTTCGCCTCCGAACGCACGCTCTGCCGCAAGCTGCGGCCGCTCGCCGAGGTCGGCCTCGGGTACCTCCGCCTCGGCCAGCCGACCTCGACCCTCTCCGGCGGCGAGGCGCAGCGCCTCAAGCTCGCCTCCTTCCTCGGGAGACCGCGGGGCGACGGGGCGCGGCTCTTCCTCTTCGACGAGCCGACCACCGGCCTCCACCTCTCGGACGTCGACCTGCTGGCGCGCACCCTGCGCCGCCTCGTCGCGCGCGGCGACAGCGTGCTCGTGGTCGAGCACCATCTCGACCTCGTGGCGCGCGCCGACTGGGTGGTCGACCTGGGCCCCGGCGGTGGCCCGCGGGGCGGCGAGCTGCTCTTCAGCGGGCCGCTGCCCGAGCTGCTGGAGACGGGGCAGGGCCCGACCGCCGACGCCCTGCGCGCCGAGCTCGCGGCGCGGGAGGCCGGACGTCGATCGGGTAGAATCGTTCGCACATCGCGATCGCCGCGGCCCCGGGCTGCGCGGAGGACCCCGTGACGGACCAGAACTGGCGCTACTTCGTGGACTTCGAGGGCCGCACCGTGGAGCTGGCCGGCGGCGAGACCACCCTCGGCCGCAGCCGTTCGTGCACGCTGGCGCTCAAGGACGTCACGGTGAGCCGCCACCACGCGACGCTGCGCCTCGACGGCGCGCTGGCCGAGGTCACCGATCACGGCTCGAGCAACGGCACCTTCGTCAACGGCCGCCGGATCGAGGGCCGCGTCGAGGTCGGAGACGGCGACCGCGTGATGGTCGGCGAGACAGTCCTCGTGCTCCACCTCGTGCCGCCCGCTGGGGTGCCGGAGGCGACGATCCGGATCGAGGCCGACGCCCTGTTCTGCCCCGCCTGCAGCGCACCCGTGCCGCGCGGCGCCACCGCCTGCCCGGCCTGCGGCGGCGCCGTGCGACCGGCGGGCAGCCCCGTGGCGCCTCCTCCTCCTCCCGCTCCTCTCCCGGCCCCGCACGCCGCCGCGGGCGCCGTCGCCCCGGCGCCGCTGCCGCCGCCCCCGCCGCTCCCGGCGCGGGAGAGCGCGCCGCCGCCGCCGCTGCCGGCCCCGCCGCTGCCGGAGATCCCGGCGCCCGACTCGGGCCCCGAGTCGAGAGAGCTCCTTTCCTCGATTCGCGAGATCGAGCTCACCCCCGTCGCCGCGCCCGTCGCGCGCGTCGCCGCCGAGGCGGCCGTGGCGCGCCCGGCCGGCTTCTGGATCCGCGTGGCGGCGAGCCTGGTCGACGGGCTCCTGCTC
The DNA here is from genome assembly GCA_023384635.1 of Thermoanaerobaculia bacterium. Taxonomy (GTDB): domain Bacteria; phylum Acidobacteriota; class Thermoanaerobaculia; order Multivoradales; family JAGPDF01; genus JAAYLR01. The sequence continues at coordinate 562 of JAHDVN010000417.1, read as the reverse complement.
ACCCTGCTCTCGGGGATCTTCGTCGCCCTCTCCTGGGTGACCGGCTCGAGCGGCCTCTCCGTCCTCGGATCGCTCCTGAGCTTCGCCGCCTCGCTCGCCATCGTCTTCGTCGGCTGGGGCCGCTTCGGCACCTCGCCGGGCAAGAGGCTGCTCGGCCTCGCCATCGTGGCCGAGGGGGTCGCTCCCGGCGAGGGGATCGGCGCCGTCAAGGCGCTGGTGCGCTGGATCGGCTACTTCCTGAGCGCGTTCCTCCTCGGCATCGGCTTCCTGCTCGTCGCCTTCCGCGGCGACAAGCGGGGGCTGCACGACCTGGTCGCGGGGACCTCGGTCGTGCGCCGGGGCTGAGGCCCGGAGACTCCCGAGATGTCCCGCGCGGTCACGGGCCCCGCCGTCCCGGCGGCGCGCTGGCGCCGCGTCCTCGGCGTGGTCGGCGGCGTCGTGCTCGGGGTCGTGCTGCTCGTCGCGGTGGCCGGCAAGGTCCTCGATCCGGAGGCGTTCGGCGAGCAGGTCCGGGCCGAGGGTCTGGAGATCGTGCTCTCGGCCGGGTGGGTCGCGGTGTTCG